>JAGXKX010000041.1 GCA_018335015.1 Candidatus Bipolaricaulota bacterium | reverse complement strand
GGCCCGGTAAGCCCGGAGGTCCTATCGGACGTACCGGCCGGGCTTGGGCCCGGCTTACCATTGTCCTTTATGTTGTATATTGAGAGTAGCTAAAGCCGTTCTCTTGTAATTGTTCGATAAAACCGCATCCAGCACTCAATTGGGCACTACATTCCGAAAGAGGCGAGTAGTTGTTTTATCGGCAATTTATGACGAATTTCCCCAGTATACGGATGAAGGCTCCAATTGAGTGCTGGACGGCTCGGCCTCCGATAGGATTTTCCTGAACAATTACCAGAGAACCATAAGACGTGCGTTAAATCTATTGTCCTTTTGTTGTCGAGGGCTCCGGGCCGAGAAAATTCCAGCGACGCGGCGCGTGGTCCGTCATCTGCTCTTCCCCACTTACCTAGCAACTGATTTAACATTTTAAACACAGCAGTAGACGAAATCCGGCAGCCAGGTAAGGGGCGGGAGGCATAGTAGGACAAAACAATGATGTAGGGGAATGGTGAAAGAACTGAGTAATAAATACATCGATGGTGAAAGGACCAATTTAAATTTCCTTCACAGGTTCTTTATATTCGGTCTTTACCCTATAATTGAATTGAATACAACTATCAAATTGGAGGGATGCTTAATGACCCGGACAAGAAAGCAGGTGGTCTTGCTTCTGACAATTTTGCTGGGGGTAGGAGTTATTGCCTCTGGCACGCTGTCAGTTACGGGCCAGGAAGTAGATGAATCACAAAAAACAGCAATAACCCGGGCTGCAGAAAAGGTAGGTCCCGCAGTAGCTAGAGTCGAAGTAAAGAAAAGCTTATCCCGCAGAAGTCCTTATAGCTTTTTCGATGATCCTTTTTTCAAGTACTTTTTCGGCGAGCCACCCGAACGAGAGGAGCGAAAGGTTGAATCCCTGGGCTCCGGTTTCGTTATCGACTGGAAGGGGGAAAAGTACGTACTCACCAACGAGCACGTCGTGTCGGGAGCTCAGGAGATAAGGCTCGTATTCAGCGAAGGAAGGACGTTCCAGGCAAAAATTTTGGGCAAAGACGAGATGATTGACATTGCAGTACTAGAAATCACCAAGGGCGAAGGCGTGGACGACCTACCGACGGCCGATCTCGGTAACCCTGATACTACGCCAATCGGGGGCTGGGCGATAGCAATCGGTAACCCCGAAGGATTCGAAAATACCGTCACTGCAGGCGTGTTAAGTGCCAAAAATCGTACCATTCCAAGGCCAAACAGCGAAGGAAACTATCAGAACCTACTACAAACGGACGCTGCAATTAACCCTGGCAATTCCGGTGGCCCGCTCGTAAATGCCAACGGAGAGGTTATTGGGATAAACACCGCAATAATCCGAAGAAACCAGCAGGGGGTCCCGTTAACCGGGCTCAACTTCGCAGTCTCGATAAACTCGGTGAAACAGGTCCTGCCTCAACTAATCAGCCAGGGTGAGGTCACCAGAGCCTGGCTGGGAGTCTGGTTCCAGGAGGTAACGCCTGAGATGGGAGAGAAGTTCGGACTGGACGACGGGGAAGGGATCCTGATTTCGGAAGTAATCGAAAATTCGCCCGCGGAGGAAGCGGGTCTCAAACCCGGAGACATAATAGTAGAAATAGATGGAACGAAAATTACGAGCGGAACACAGTTCCAAGAAGAAATCATGTACCGCGAAGTAGGAGAGAAAATCGAGGTCACCTTCATCAGAAGTCAGGAGAAACACTCAGTGACAGTCCAACTCGGGAAGAGATCTGAAGAAACCACACAAACCCCGGAGGAAAAGGATACGATCACGGACAATACTTTTGGGATTACTCTGACCGAGAACTCTCCCTCCCTCCAGGAGAAGTACGAACTAGTACTGAACGAGGGACTCGTGATTACCGACGTTCAGGAATTAGGTCCAGCGGAGACGCTAAACGAGGGAGACGTACTGCTACAGGCGGGGGAGAGTAACATGAACCTCTACTCCTTGAATACGGTGGAGGACTGGGAAAAAGTCACTTCTTCTCTGGAAGAAGGGGATACGTTGCTGGTCCGGATAGTTCGGGGTAGCAGCTATCGCTGGGTCACACTTGAGAGGTGATCATATAGTAGCGGAACCGGGGAACGGCGATAGAACAAAAAGGGCCGATCCCCGGCTCCAATCTTACACGAGATGAAAAAAACCGTACTTGTCGTCGATGACGACGAAGACCTGGTAGAATTGTTGAAAAAGTACCTGGAAAAGGACGGTTACGACGTGCTAACCGCGTACGACGGAAACGCGGCGTTAAACCTTTTCAGGCTTCGGGACGTGGACTTGATCGTCCTCGATCTGATGCTTCCCAAGGTTGACGGGTTAAACGTTTGCCGGACCGTCAGGAGCGAGTCCCGGGTCCCGATAATAATGCTTACCGCCAAGACGGAGGAGGAAGATAGGATCAAGGGTCTCGATCTGGGCGCGGACGACTACGTAACCAAACCGTTTAGCCCGGGTGAACTACTGGCCAGGGTCAGGGCCGTGCTCAGGAGGACGTCCGAAGAAGAACAAAAAGAAGTCAGCCACGGGGACCTTTCGTTGAACTTCGAGACACGCCAGGTACTGATCAACAACGAACCGGTTGATTTGACTCCGACCGAGTTCAAGATCCTCGCGACCATGGTCAAACAGCCCCGTCGAGTCTTTTCCCGACCGGACCTGATTCATTCGGCCCTCGGTTATGGATACGAAGGTTTCGAAAGGACAATAGACGTCCACATAAAGAATATTCGGAAAAAATTAGAACCGGATCCGGACCAGCCTACCTACATCAGAACTGTTCATGGAGTGGGTTACAAGTTCGATCCCCCGACCGAGAAGGAAGGTAAAGCGGAAAAAGATGTTCAGTAGCCTGCGACTAAAGCTCCTTGCGAGTTTTTTCCTGGTTATCGTGATCGGCGTCGGGACTATCGCTTATATATCTTCTAACTCAGCAATTAACCAGTTCGATCGTTACGTAAGCCGGGATCAGGCGGAACGCTACCAGAGGCTCGCCCTGACGTTTTCCAATTACTATCGTTACATGGGAAGCTGGGATGAAGTCTCCAACCTCACGGCCAAAGTATCCGAGATGTACAACGAGCGAATAGTATTAACGGACCCCTCCGGCGTGGTGATCGGTGACACAGCAGAAAAGCTAATCGGAGAAGAGATAGTTTCCGATTGGTCCAACAAGTCGGTAACGATTAATCTCGGCGACTTTTCTATAGGAAAGATCTACATAAGAACTCAACAGCGCTCGCCGCTACAGAAAACGTTTATAAATTCGGTGAACAAGTCGGTATTAACCGGGGGGATTATCGCCGGGATCGTCGGAATAGTTCTTGCGTTGTTGTTTTCGAGAAACATCTTAAAACCAATCCGGGAGCTAACTGAGGCAACAAAGAAGATGCAGCAGGGTGAACTGGATCAGCGAGTCGATACCTCTGCCGGCGGCGAGATAGGAAAGCTGGGGGAGTCTTTCAACGAACTCGCCCGGAGGTTAAAAGAACAAAAAACTCTCCGGGAGGAGATGGTTAGCGACGTAGCTCACGAACTGAGAAACCCGCTCTCCAATATCCAGGGGTACCTGGAGGGGCTCAGGGAAGGTATGATAGACCCGACCAAAAAGGTATTCGAAACCCTGCACCAGCAATCGCTGGTCCTAAACAGGTTGGTCAACGACCTGAGAGACGTGAACAGGGCCAAGGCAGGTAAACTTAACCTGGATAAAAAGTTGTTGGTCCTGGAGGATATCATCTCCCGCGAAATTAAGGCCTTGAAGGCAAAAGCCGAGGAAAACGGGGTCGAAATAAGTAAGAACCTTAACGGGCCCAATCTCATAGAAGCCGACCCGGAAAGAATTTCCCAGGTCGTCAGAAACCTCATTGACAATGCGATAACCCATACCCCGGAGGAAGGAGAGATAAAGATAGAGACCCGGACATCCTCGGGGGAAGTAAGAACTACCGTTACGGACGACGGAGCGGGAATACCGGAAAAAGACCTGCCTTATATCTTCGATAGGTTTTACAGGGTTGACAAGTCCAGATCCCGGGGAACGGGAGGAACTGGACTCGGACTAACCATCGCAAAGGAGATAATTGAGTCCCACGGAGGGAAAATTACGGCAAAAAGCCGCGAAGGCGAAGGCTCGACGTTCGAATTCGCCCTCCCCCTTCCCGAATAAGCGTTTCCGAAGTTCCTAACCAGTAACTACGAGAATCCAAAAATTCCTAAAAATTTTCATTCATTTTCTTTTCTGCTAATCGCTCCGCGTCCAAATTAGCAAATATATTGAACTAACCTTCAGTCACGTGAGAACGGCTGAATAAACCTGAAACGGGGGGTTGACTAACCGGGGGGGATTGGGTAAACTTTTTCTGAATTAGCAGTCGGCATACAAGAGTGCTAATTGGTTAAGTAATATCTACAACAAAGAAACAGAGGAGGTATATATGGACATCAAACCATTAGGACGAAGAGTTTTGGTTAGCGAAGTCGAGGAACCTGAGGAAGAGGAAGAAGTTACGGAAGGAGGTATAGTTCTTCCCGATAGTGCTAAGTCCGAGGATAATTACATTAGGGCCGAAGTTCTGGCAATAGGCACGGACGAAAATATCGAGGTAGAAGTCGGGGACGAAGTCATCCTTTCCAGCTTTTCGGGCACGGAAATTGAAGTTGACAACCAGGAAATGAAGGTTATCAAGAATAAAGATATTCTCGCCAAGATCGAATAACTATAACTTAGGAGGTTAATAAAAAATGGCAAAAGAAGTGAAATTTCACGAGGACGCAAGAAGGGCACTGCAGGAAGGGGTTAATAAGCTCGCGGACGCAGTAAGGATAACGCTAGGTCCGAGGGGAAGAAACGTAATACTCGATCAGGACTTTGGTGCGCCTGATATCACCAACGACGGTGTTACAATTGCCGAGGAACAAGAATACAAAGACAAGTTCGAGAACATGGGAGCCCAGCTGGTTAAAGAGGTAGCGAGCGAGACTAACGACGCAGCGGGAGATGGAACCACAACCGCTACCATACTGGCGCATGCTATACTCGAAGAAGGATTCAAGAACGTCGCGGCAGGCGCAAACCCTGAATACCTGAAACAGGGAATCAAACGGGGTACCGAAAAGATCGTCGAGGAATTAAAAGAGAAAAGCAGAGATCTTTCTACCAAGGAAGAGACAGCTCAGGTTGCGACGATTTCGTCGGACGACGAGGAAATAGGTCAAATTATTGCCGACACCATGGAAGAGGCCGGGGAAGACGGCGTTATTACCGTGGAAGAATCCGAGGGAATTGAAACTTACTACGAATTGGTCGAAGGTATGCAGTTCGACCGAGAATACCTCTCTCCTTACTTCGTCACCGACTCAGAAAACATGGAAGTCGATCTCGAAGATCCCTACATTCTTATCACCGATCAGGAAATCAAGAACGCTCAGGACTTTGTCCCCGTTCTTGAACGTATAGCCCAAACGGGCAACCCGCTACTGGTAATCGCTGACGACGTGGACGGGGAAGCCCTGACCACTATGGTAATTAACAAGATAAAAGGAACTCTTGACAGCGTAGCGGTTAAGGCGCCCGGATTTGGCGACCGCCGTGACGCGCAGCTCGAAGACATCGCAACTCTGACCGAAGGTCAACTGATCGCTGAAGACCTCGGAATGGACATCAGTGACACTACCGTAGATATGCTTGGTCAGGCTGAAAGAGTCAGAGTAACCGACGAAGACACTACCATAATCGGCGGAAAAGGCTCCAGGGAAGCAATTAAGGGAAGAGTCGACAAGATAGATCAGCAGATTGCTTCCAGCGATTCCGACTACGATAGAGAGAAACTGGAAGAGAGAAAGGCAAAACTCGTTGGCGGTATTGCCGTTATCAAAGTAGGCGCGGCCACTGAAACCGAGCTAGACGAGAGAAAAACCAGAATGGAAGACGCTCTGGAAGCGACTCAGGCTGCTGTCGACGAAGGTATCCTTCCCGGCGGAGGAATTACGTTGCTCAGGGCTGCTGAAAGGATAGAAGAACTTGACCTCGAAGGGGATCAAGCAGTAGGTGCCCAAATACTGAAGAAAGCAGTCAAAGAACCAGTCAAGCAGCTGGCAAGCAACGCCGGCCACGAAGGAGCAATAATTGCCGAACGATTACTCGAGAAGGACGAAGGAATTGGCTTTGATGTTGTTCAGGAAGAGTACACCGACATGGTGGAAGCCGGGATTATCGATCCGACCATGGTAACCCGGTCAGCTATTCAGAATGCCGCTTCCGTAGCAAGCATGCTTCTCTCAACCGACGCCCTTGTCGTTGACGAAGACGACGAAGACGACGGCGGCGGCGCAGCCGGCGGTGGTGCTCCCGGCGGCGGCGGAATGCCCGGCGGCGGCGGAATGCCCGGCGGCGGCGGAATGCCCGGCGGAATGGGTATGTGACAAAGAATTTCCAGATAAAGAAAACATACTACCCGCAGCGAGCGCTGAGCTCGCTGCGGGTTTTTTTATTTTTCCATGATACCTATCATCATATAATATTTTGAGGATCTTCATTAGGGACGATTGGTTATCCCATTCAGAACGAAAACCTTAACCCCGGAAATATAAATTGTCGTGCCGTATTATTTAGAAAAGAACCATGGAGGTTAAGCATCCAGACAAAAAAAGAGGCTCACTTTTCAACCATCGGACCCCATCAGGATAGTAGCCCGGACCCTGACAAGGTAGCCCTAGTCTTAGGCGGAGGAGGAGCTAGGGGATATGCCCACCTGGGGATCGCTCAGGTGTTACTCGACTCAGGGCTTGAGCCGGATATGGTGGTTGGGACCAGCATGGGTTCGGTTATCGGAGCCGCATTAGCAAACAGGGCTAATCTCGACGGAATGATTAAAGTTCTCAACCGCCTTGACATAAATCGAATCCTGAAAATTTCTCATCAGAGTAGAAGGGAACTCGAAAAAGCAATAGGTAAATCCCTGGTTAAGGAGATAGGAATAAGAAGAAGGTTGGAGAGCGACTCGAACAAACCTCCGGTTAAGCTAGCCCGGTTGTTTACTTTTTTCAAACTTATGACTAAGAACTCCAGCATCAAGGAACTTCCTTTAAGTTACGCCGCGGTTGCGACTGACCTGGACAAGGGGAGAGAAATCCTAATTAAGGAGGGAAAAGTGTACCGGGCCACGGCTGCCAGTTCGGCTATACCAGGTTTTATCCCGCCGGTAAAACTTAACGGGTACCAGCTGATCGACGGAGGAATTGTCGATACCGTTCCAGTTTTACCCGCTTTAAAGATGGGCGCCGGGGCCATTTTAGCAGTAGACGTGAGCAAGTCACTCGAACCGAACCCGGACCAGAATCCGCTCTCGTTGTTTTACAGAACCAGCGAAATTAGAAAAAATGAAATCGTAAGGTTGAGAACTTCCATGGTTAAGGAGAAACTCGACGGTCGGCTATTAACCCTTAATCCGCCGGTAGACGAGCTAAACTGGCTTGACTTCAACGAAGTCGACAAGGCAGTTTCGATTGGAAGAGAATATGCGCGGGAGAACCTCACCGCAATTAAAGATATCTTCGGGGAAGGAATTAGTTAGTAGTTCTTCCAATTTTATTTGAAAAAGGGAATCGGACCTATATAATTCCTTTATGATCCATTCTCTTTTCATAATAGAAGGGTTTTTTGCGGAGCTTTTTCAGATCAACCTTCGGAGATTTTTCTATAGCTCCAGATTACTTTCGCCAATGACGGGTTCTTTGGTTGACCTATACCCATACCTGTACCCAGAGGGACAACACTTCTTACTGAATAACCTTACTTCAAAAGGGGGGACACATGCCCAACCAGATTAACAGCAAAAAGAATCCGGTCAAAGCTTATTTTGATGAGATCGGAGAACGGCCTCTACTTAAGAGAGAAGAGGAGGTCCAGCTTGCCCAGAGAATTGAAGAAGGGGACGAGGAGGCGAAAGAAGAACTGGCGGTAGCCAATCTCAGACTGGTAATAAGTATAGCCAAAAAATATCGGAACTTTGGCCTCTCCTTTCTTGATTTAATTCAGGAAGGGAACGTGGGGCTTATGAAGGCCGTGGAAAAGTTCGACTGGCGTAAGGGTTATAAGTTTAGCACCTACGCCACCTGGTGGATCCGCCAGGCTATACTAAGGGCAATAACCAACAGGTCAAGAACGATCAGAGTCCCGGCCCACATGAGCGAATTAATTCGGGAAATTAACAAAGTCGAAAGGGAGTACATACAGGAGCACGGAGAGGAGCCGGGAGCCGAAGACCTGGCCGATGAATTAGACGTTACTCCCGAGAAAGTTCGTCACGCCAAGAAAACTGCCCAGCGGACGACCTCACTTGACAAACCCCTAAACGAAGAAGGCAGTGAGTCCAACGTACTCGGGGACATTATGCCCGATAACAACCTCCCAAATCCAGAGGAGGAGTCTCTTCAGGCATTGCTTAAAGACCAGCTTAAACAGCTCCTTCACGAGGTGCTAACGGATAGGGAAAGGCGGGTAGTCCAGCTCAGGTACGGTCTAGAGGACTATCATCCGAGAACGTTGAACGAGGTCGGCAAGGTCTTCGGTATCAGCAGAGAAAGAGTAAGGCAGATCCAGAAGCAAGCCATTAATAAGCTAAAAAGCCCGAAGGTGAAAGATCAACTCCGGGCTTATTTAGAGACCTATCAGATCACCTAGACAACCCGGCCAGACCCCCGCCTTGTTAGATTAGAGATAGGATCATTCAGTTGACTCCGGCGATAGTCCGGGTGAACCGTAAATTCGGTTTCCCTCCATATCGCTCTGGTCACCCTTTTCTTGATGAGTTTTCCATTCCCCGTCAATCAATTCCATAGAGGCGTAACCAGGATCACCGCTGGAGGAAGTTCCGGCCATCCAACCTTCACTTCCGTCAACTACATGTACTTTGTCCCCACCGGAGTTTTCCAGAACCATCTTTTCTCCTGAATTTGAGAGCGAACCTTTATAAATAATATCCGCTTCGACCGAAGAAACGGCGTCGTCATCTGACCGTTCTAAAAGAAATGCCTCCCCGGGTTCAATGGTCTCATCTGCCACCGTGAGCGTATTCTCCCTTTCCTTTCCAAGGTCAATGGTCACGCCGTCCCAGGAAAGGGTCCACCCGGTTAGATCAATTGCTTCATCAGTAAGGTTCCTCAGTTCTACCCACTCGTCCGCCCAGCTGGCTGGCGTTCCGGACCAGGCCACTTCGCTCATCGTTACAGCACTATCAGTGCTGGCCAAACCCACAACACCGATCAAGCCCACAAGTAATCCCAGAACTAAAAGTCGTCTCAAGATGGAAAATCTCATCTTCTCACCTCAGTTTGTCTCATTGGGGTTATAAGTTAAAAATGTAAACTATTTTTTGAAACTGTTATAACTTATATACTAGTATAAATTGCTTCCTTCGACCTATCTATAATCCAGCTAAACTTTCTAATTAAGTCGGGACAAAGAAAGAATTAATCTCAATTAACAATCGACCGGTCAGCGACAAAGCACTGTCCCTAAGAAAGTACTTAATTTTTTATATTCGAGTTTTTCCACCACAAGTTTCCTTAATTTCAGGTTCGTGTCCCCCCTACCTGCCGGCTGATTTAACACTCAGTCCTTTTACCATCCCTGTACATCATTGCTTTGTCCCCTACACCTCCTGCCTCTTACTGTCTGCCGGATTACCTCTACTGCTGAGTTTTAAAGATTAAATCAGTTCCCAGGCAAGTGTCAGAGAACCTCTGGTAAAAAATGAAACCAATGTTCATAAAATTAAGTTTGGCTTTCATACAACGGTGAAAGAGCTGAGGTAACGCCAGGGTCCGGTTGATAAGCACTAGAGGGCAAAATATAATTTCTTTCGTTCCAGAGGTGAAAAGATGGATAACTTAGTTATCGTAGAGTCTCCAACAAAAGCGAACACTATAAATAGATACCTGGGGTCGAAATTCGAGGTCAGGTCATCCAAAGGACATATCAGGGATCTACCGGAAAAGGAATTAGGAGTGAAGATCGAAAACGGGTTTCAGCCGACGCTGGTCGTCAATCAGAAAAAGCTTGTCAAAAAATTAAAGAAAGCATCAAAGGACAAACAGAACGTTTTTCTTGCCACGGATAACGACAGAGAAGGAGAAGCAATAGCCTTCGACCTGTACGAACTCCTCAGCAAAAATGGTAACGGAAAAAAGGGAAACGGTAAATTTAAGCGCATTATCTTCAACGAAATCACGAAAAATAGCATAAAGAATGCTCTGGACAACCCCACGGACATCGACCTGAAAAAGGTCGACGCCCAGAGGGCAAGGCGGATACTGGATCGCCTGGTCGGTTACTTAATTAGCCCGCTCCTATCAAAAACCGTCTCGGGAAGCAGGTTCGAGGGCCTAAGCGCCGGCCGGGTTCAATCCGTGGCTCTGAGATACATCGTGGAACGGGAAGAGGAACGAGAGAAATTCGATCCTGAAGAGTACTGGAAAGTCGCGGTAGACCTGTACAAAGAAAAGAAATCGGACGAATTTGAGATGCAGTTGAAAAAAGTTAACGGGGAAAAACCCGACATAGGGAGCGAAGATCAGGCAAATGAAATAGAGAAGAAACTGAGTGAGTCCAGGTTCGAAGTTTCTGACGTAAAGGACAAACAGAACAAACGTTCCCCCCTTCCACCGT
The DNA here is from genome assembly GCA_018335015.1 of Candidatus Bipolaricaulota bacterium. Taxonomy (GTDB): domain Bacteria; phylum Bipolaricaulota; class Bipolaricaulia; order M55B111; family M55B111; genus JAGXLP01. Next base: position 3,510 of record JAGXKX010000041.1, on the reverse strand, counting down.
TCATAACTTCCACAATGCAGCGAGCCGCTTCATCAGTTCTGTCCTTCACCCCCAGTAAGACTATGAGCGTTGCCCAGACCCTCTACGAAGGAGTGAAGTTGGAAGAAGGAGTCGAGGGTTTGATTACCTACATGAGAACGGATTCGACCCGGGTGGCAAAAGAAGCGAATAACGCGTTAAGAAAATTCATAGACGGGGAATTTGGTTCCGATTATCTATCCGAGAAGACGAGATACTTTCAGAAGAGCAGCGGGGCCCAGGACGCTCACGAGGCAATCAGGCCGACCGACGTCCACCGGCGCCCGGAAAAGATCAAGAGACACCTATCCTCGGACCAGTACAAGCTATATAAGCTAATCTGGGACAGGTTCGTCGCGACGCAGATGAGCGAAGCCAGGTACAGGCGAAGAAAGATAACGGTCAGGGCGAACGGTTTCGAGTTCAAGACCTCGGGCAGTACTCTCGTATTCGATGGTTTCCTTAAAGTGCTCAAATTAAAACCGCTCAAGGATCAGGACGTCGACCTACCTGACGATATCCAGACCGGGGATCAATTGAACCTCAAAGAGGTTGATCTTAGCCAGCACTTTACCAAACCCCCGAACCGCTATACGGAAGCCGGTTTGATAAAAAAGCTGGAGAAGCAGGGAATCGGACGACCAAGTACCTACGCCAGCATTATTTCTACGATCCAGAAGCGGGATTACATAGTAAAGCGCAATAGTTCTTTCGTTCCCTCTTTGCTGGGGTTCATTGTCGTAGAATTTCTCGAAGAGTACTTCCCTGAGATCGTCGAACCAAACCTTACAGCTAAGATGGAAGAGGCACTTGATGAGATAAAAGACGGAAAAAATTCGAAGAACAAGACGCTGGCGAAATTTTACGCTCCGCTGAAAAAAGAACTGGAAAGAGTAGAGGAAGCGCTGGAATCAAATGACAACAGCTTTCAGATCCCGACGGACGTAGAATGCTCCAGTTGTGACGGACACATGAACATTCGTTACTGGAAAGGTTCTCCTTACCTTTCTTGCTCCTCCTGGCCGGAATGCGAAGAAAAGACCAGTCTTCCATCGAACATCTCATTCACCTTCAGCAACGGGAAGGTCCTTATAGCGGACGAACTGGAGAAAAAGAAGGAGGAAGAGAAAGAACTGGGAGAAAAGGAATGTCCGAAATGCGGATCGGCCATGGAAATAAAGCACGGAAGATACGGCCGGTTTTATGCCTGTACCAATTCCGACTGCGACGAGACTGCATCGATCTCGACCGGGGTAGAATGTCCAAACTGCGACGGTGGCGAGTTACTGGAACGGTATTCCCGAAAGAGAAAGCAGACATTTTATGGGTGTAGCAATTACCCGGACTGTAAATACACGACGAACGACAAACCGATAAAACAGTGCCCCTCATGCGAATCGGGCGTTCTGGTAAAATCGGACGACAAACTGATCTGTACCAACAAGAGCTGTAACCACGCGGAAGACGTCAATTAAAAAAGACGGTCTAATTTCTTTCGCCACTTATATGAAAGATCGACTAAATTGCTTAAAACAGGGTTTACCTCACCTTCCGGAACCTTCCCCTCTTACCTGGCAGCCGGTATTTTGTCAACTTCTAAATTTCTAAGGTTAAATCAGTTGCCAGGTAGGCCGGGAAGGTCAATAAGGGCTAAAGATCCAGGAACGGTATCGGTGAAAGAACTGGAAAATATAAAGGGTCATCTTCCTCTAGATTTGAAAGGAAAAGCTTTTGGGCTTAACCTTTAGTGATGTTATGGAGGGGTGGGCGAGCGGCCAAAACCGCCGGTCTGGAGTACCGGTGAACCGAGAGGTTCCGTGGGTTCAAATCCCACCCCCTCCGCCACTCCCATGCTAGGTGGGGGTTAGCGGTCCCCGTTATCCTCAGACCGCTATAGAGGAGCCAATAAGCCTGCTGAGGAATTGGATACTTGGGACAGCCTTGGGTAAGTGGTGTTGACGGCTGAGTCCTCTGCGGCACAAGTCTACAAACCCCGTCAGGCCCGGAAGGGAGCAGCGGTAAGTAGACCTCTGTGGGTGTCAGGGGGTAGCTTGGCCCGAGCAAACTGCTCAAGTAACGCCAGGTAACCAATTTCGATGCAGGCTGCATGGGTTAAAATAAGCACGGGTTCAATATTTTCCGGTTTAGTTTTCACTACCGGTACTTACCTTCCATCAAGTATTGGTGATTGCTATGCGCACTTTCTTTTGCTTCGAACTTCCGGAATCCGTAAAAAGGGAAATCAGGGAAATTATGTCCTCAATTGACAGCCCCGCTTACGTAAAATGGGTTTCACAGGAAAATCTCCATATAACTCTAAAATTTCTGGGAGACGTCAATAGTAAGGAAGTACCCGAAATCGAGCGAACCGCAAAAAAGTCCGCTGGCCAAATAAATCCGTTCGAAATGAGGATCGACAAGCTGAGCGGTTTTCCCAACCCTGGCTTTCCCAAGGTAATCTGGCTCGGCTCAAACTCCCCTCCCGGGGAGATATTCCGGCTCCAGGAAGATCTGGGGTCCAGACTGGAAGACCTCGGATTCGAAAAGGAGAAACGAGATTACGTGCCTCACGTCACTCTCGGTCGGACCAAAGACGAAAACGAGTCAAAAATCGAGCAGCTGGGAAGTGAACTAAAAAGCCACAAGCTAGGGACTAATTGGACTGTATCGGTCGACCAGCTAACGCTGATGGAAAGTACCCTAAAACCTTCCGGGCCGGAGTACGACCCGGTATTCCGTCTTGACCTCGGGAACTCCAGTTGAGTTTTAAATATCTCGATCACGGCGCCGATATCGGCCTGGAAGTAACAAACGACAGCCTGGAAGGATTATTCAGCGAAGCAGGCAGAGCGCTTTTTAGCCTGATGGTCGACATAGAAGGAATTCAGAGAGACGAATCCCTCGAACTGGAACTAAGCGAACAAAATCTGGAAGATTTACTTTACGAGTGGTTAAGCGAGTTGCTGTCTTTAAGCAATTTGAATGGCCAGGTATACGGGGAGTTTTCTAAAGTGACTATTACAGAGGCAGTTTCGGGCTACGGGCTGGAAGCCGTCGCAAGGGGAGAAAATATTGACCCGGAGAAACACGAACTGGGCACGGAAGTAAAAGCGGTTACCTATCAGGGGCTGGAGATAAATGATACCGAGGACGGCTGGCGTTGCAGGTTCGTTGTCGACGTTTAACGATACTACTATTTTTCGACTTAGAAATCATTCTAATAATACTTCACTTTTATCGTTAGGATGTTGCTAACTGTTTGATAAAGACGCAGGTAATATTTCCAGCGAGGAAATTATTCTTTCAGGGAGCTGAATGTCGAATCTCGGCCTCGCTCTCCACCCTTTCTTTTTAGCGGCGACAAAAAGGGCTCCGGGCCGAGAAAATTCCAGCGACGCAGCGCATATGTTTGACCGAACCAGCCCAGCACTCAATTGGGCACTATATTCCAAGAGAGGTAAGGCGTTGTTTTATAAACATTTTAGGAGGAGC
>JAGXKX010000122.1 GCA_018335015.1 Candidatus Bipolaricaulota bacterium | reverse complement strand
CGAGGCGGTGCCGGATTTCCCACGGGACGGAAATGGCAATTTGCTTACGACGAGGACGCGGAGCAAAAATACGTCATAGCAAACTGCGACGAGGGAGACCCCGGAGCGTTCATGGACAGAAGTCTGACGGAAGGAGATCCTCACAGGGTAATAGAAGGCCTCGCTACGGCCGGTTACGCCACCGGGGCGAGTCAGGGTTTCATCTACGTGAGAGCAGAGTACCCTCTGGCCGTCAAAAGAATAAACAAGGCAATTGAAGACGCGTACGAAGCCGGTTACCTTGGCGAGGACATATTCGGCAGCGGATTTTCGTTCGACATGAACGTAAAGCGGGGAGCGGGAGCCTTTGTCTGTGGAGAAGAAACAGCCCTCATATCGTCCCTGGAAGGAGAAGCGGGCCGACCGCATCCCAGACCGCCGTATCCTGCCCATTCGGGTCTTTACGATCAACCGACGATAATAAACAACGTTGAAACGCTCGGCAACGTCCCGATGATTATTCGAAACGGAGCGGACTGGTTCCGGAATATCGGAAACGAAAGTAGCCCGGGAACTAAGACCTTTGCCATTACAGGTGACGTAAAAAATACGGGTTTAATCGAGGTGCCGATGGGGTTGACTCTCCGAGAGATAATATACGACGTAGCCGGCGGAATAGAGGGCGATAAGGAATTCAAGGCAGTACAGATCGGCGGACCTTCCGGCGGATGTCTGCCGGATAAACACCTGGATATACCATTGGACTTCGACTCCCTTCAGGAAGTCGGTGCCATGGTCGGTTCCGGCGGTCTGGTTGTAATGGACGAAGACAGTTGCATGGTCGACGTGGCAAAGTTCTTTCTTAACTTCATTCAGGACGAATCTTGCGGGAAATGCACCCCCTGCCGGGACGGGACCAAGAGAATGCTCGAGTTACTGGAAAAGTTGACTGCAGGGGAAGGAGAGTACGGGGATATAGCGAAACTGGAAGAGCTTTCCAATTACATAAAGGAGGCGTCGATCTGCGGACTGGGTCAGACCGCGCCCAACCCGGTTATGTCCACGCTGGATTACTTCCGCGACGAATACGAAGCACACCTGGCGAACGATTGTCCGGCCGGCGTTTGCTTTGATTAAGAGAAGATAAATACGGGAGGAACAATGCCAAAAACTACTGAAACGCAAGAAATAGAGCTTGAAATAAATGGTCGAACGGTGGAAGGAAATCAGGGTGACACGGTGCTTGAGGTTGCCCAGAAGAACGGAATAGATATCCCCACCCTCTGTCACATGGACGAGATAGAACCGACCGGAGCCTGCAGGATGTGTCTGGCTGAACTGGAGGAAACGGGGGAACTGGTAACTTCCTGCACTCATCCCGCGTCCGACGGGTTAAAAGTCGAGACTGAAAACGAACGACTGCACAATCTCAGGAAGCTAAACCTAGAGCTACAGCTAACCAATACCGACGTAGACATGGACTGCACGGGCGACGAAACCAGATGCGAGCTGGCAAACCTGGTTCGGGAGTTCGACCTGGATCCGGATCGGTTCGCTGGTGAACGCCGAAGCCATCCAAAGATGGATGACAATCCGTTCTTCGAGCTCGATCACGAAAAGTGTATTCTATGCGGACGCTGCGTCCGGGTCTGCGACGAAATTAGGGGTAGATCGGCTATCGAACTAGTCGAAAGGGGCTTTCAAACCAAGGTCGCGCCCCCGCTGGACGAGTCCCTCACCGAGGGAACCTGTCAGTTCTGCGGCCAGTGCGTCGACGCTTGTCCGTCAGGAGCACTTACTTCCAACATGCGGATAGAAAAAGGAAATCCGAACGAAGTAGAGACAACCTCAACCATCTGTACCTACTGTGGCGTCGGCTGCCGGATGAACGTCTACACGAGAGACGGTGAGGTTGTCGACGTATCTCCGGACCCCGAAGCACCGGCAAACGATATCCGGCTTTGCAGTAAAGGCAGGTTCGGTTTCGACTTCGTCAACCGAGAGGACCGGTTGTCACAGCCGTTGATAAAAGAAGACGACGAATTTAGAGAGGCCTCCTGGGAGGAGGCTCTGGATTTGGTAAGCGATAAGCTCGGCGGTATAAAAGAGCAATACGGACCCGACGCGATCGCTGGCCTATCATCAGCGACCTGCACAAACGAAGAAAATTACCTGTTCCAGAAGTTTATGCGGGCGACTATAGGTACGAACAGCGTGGACCACTGTGCACGACTCTGTCACTCTTCCACTGTTGCCGGCCTGGTCAGGGCTTTTGGCAGCGGTGCAATGACGAACTCCATAGGTGAAATTAGAGATGCTGACACCATCCTGGTCACCGGCTCTAACACTACGGAATCTCACCCGGTAATCGGCCTCGAAGTGAAGAAAGCGGTCGAAAACGGGTCAAACCTGATCGTCGCCGACCCCAGGGAGATAGAACTGGTCCAGGAAGGTGACGCCGATATCCATATGAGACAGAATTCCGGCACGGACGTCGCCTGGCTCATGGGCATGATAAATATTATCATCGAAGAAGGTCTCGTTGACGAGGAATTCGTCAAAGATAGGACGGAAAACTTCGAAGCTATGAGGGAAGCGGCTGCCGAGTTCCCGCCGGATAGGGTCGAGGAAATCACGGGAGTAGACGAAGACAAGCTAAGAGAAGCAGCTCTAATGTACGGAGAAGCGGATAAGGGTACTATACTGTTTGCCATGGGAATTACCCAGCACAGCCACGGCACCGACAACGTCCTCTCGGTCGCCAACCTGGCAATGGTTACTGGCAACGTCGGAAAGGAATCAACGGGGGTCAACCCGCTTAGAGGTCAGAACAATGTGCAGGGTGCCTGCGACCTGGGAGCGTTGCCCAACGTCTATCCGGGCTACCAGAACGTCGACGAGATAGAAAACCAGGAAAAATTCGAGGAAGCCTGGGGCACCGATCTCTCACCGGAACCCGGTCTTACGGTGGTCGAAATGATGGATGCCGCCGGAGAAGGCGACGTAAAGGGAATGTACATAATGGGCGAAAACCCGATGGTTAGCGACCCCGATATCGGTCACGTGGAAGAAAGCCTTGAAAACCTGGACTTCCTGGCCGTCCAGGATATCTTTCTGACAGAAACGGCCGAGTACGCCGATGTGGTTCTGCCCGCAGCCAGCTTTGCCGAGACGGAAGGGTCGTTCACCAATTCCGAGAGGAGAATCCAGAAGCTGAGCAAGGCACTCGAACCAAAGGGTAATACAAGGCCCGACTGGAAGATAATTTCCGATTTGAGTACTAAACTTGATAATTCGATGAGTTATAGCTCGGCTATGGAGCTCACTGATGAAATAACCGAGGTAACGCCGATTTACGGCGGTATTACTTCGAATAGAATACAGGACAAGGAAGGCCTGCAGTGGCCCTGCCGGGACGAAAACGATCCGGGAACCAAATTCCTCCACGAAGGGGAATTCTCCCGGGGGCTCGGTAAATTCCACGCCATTAGCTACCGAGAACCCGCTGAAACCCCGGACGAAGATTACCCAATGACCCTCACTACGGGTCGCATGTATTATCACTTCCACACGAGATCGATGACCGGAAGGTCCAAAGGACTGGACGAGCTGGTACCGAAAGCCTACGTGGAAATGAACCCGGCCGACGCCAGTTCGCTGGAAGTTGAGGAGGGAGAGAAAGTCAAAGTAAGTTCTCGCAGGGGAGAGATAGAAATAAAGACCAAGGTCACGGACAGAGTACCGGAAGGAACGGTCTTTATCCCATTCCATTTCGCCGAAGCAGCGGCAAACCGACTTACTAATCCAGAACTGGACCCAATCGCCAAGATACCCGAATTGAAGGTAGCTGC
>JAGXKX010000121.1 GCA_018335015.1 Candidatus Bipolaricaulota bacterium | reverse complement strand
CCGGGCCGGGTGGAATAATGAAGGCTTTTCGGACTGTACCTGTTTGGCTGGATATCCTTGAGGACGCGGAGAAACTGTGCCCGGAAGCTCTGGTTTTAAATTACACGAATCCGATGCACATGATGACACTTGCTGCAAATAGAGCATCCGATATGAAGGTGATCGGTCTCTGTCATTCTGTCCAGGGGACTTCAAGGCAACTTGCCGACTACCTGAATATACGATACGAAGAACTTGATTGGGAATGTGCGGGGATAAATCACATGAGCTGGTTTACCACACTTGAACAAGAAGGAGAAGACCTCTATCCCGACCTTCTAAAAAAGGCCGAGGAACCGGAAGTCTACGAAAAGGATCCAATTCGGTTTGATATAACCAGGGAACTCGGCTACTTCGTTACCGAATCCAGCGGCCATTTTTCCGAATACGTTCCATACTATCGCAAAAGCTCCGAGCTTATCGAGAAATATTGTCGGGTAGGATATCGCGGGGAAAGCGGGTTTTACTCCAAAAACTGGCCGAGCTGGCGGAAAGCGCTGGACGAGTTCCGACAGAAATGGATCAGGGGAGAAGAAATTTCGGAAGAACTGAAACAGAATACACCTGGTCTTGCAGATTTCAACCTGGAAACTAGAAGTCAGGAGTACGCTTCCTACATCATAGAGGCCCATCAAACTGGTGAGGAGACGGTAGTCTATGGCAATTTCCCAAATAATGGTCTAATTGAAAACCTGCCACGGGACGGAATAGTGGAAGTCCAAACACTCGTCGACGGCAATGGTTTTCATCCCTGCAAATTCGGTTCTCTTCCCGAGCATCTTGCCGGGTTGAATCGCTCAAACATAACCGTCCACAAACTCGCTGTAGATTCGATTTTAAACAAAGATAAAGAGGCAGGGATTCGAGCTTTTATGCTGGATCCGTTGACTGCCGCCGTATCTACTACCGCCGAAATCAGGGATATGGCCGAGGAACTCTTTGCAGCTGAGCAGAATTATATTCCAGATTATTTAACAAAATAATACACGGGTAATTATGAGTAAAATCCTTGATGAAACCACTGTCAACAATTTGAAAAAAAAGAGGGCAAAAAAAGAAGACGGAAGGATAATTATCTACTTCGAAAAGATCGGCAATGGCGAGGAGGATTAATGCCAGAACTCAGGTGGAATCCGGTATTACGGCGTTGGAATATAATTTCAGACGCCCGGCAGGACAGGCCCGTCTTACCCGAGGACAGTTGTCCTCTCTGTCCTGGAGTCCTGGAAGTTCCTCAAGACGATTACTACGTGGTCACCTTCGAAAATAGGTTTCCCGCCCTTCAGCGCGATCCGGAGGAGCCCAACGTGGAGGGCGACGAGTTCTACAAAGTTAGAGAAAATAAGGGGATATGTGAGGTAATTCTATATACCCCGGATCATGAAACTGCCCCGGCAGACCTTAGTCTGGGAAGGATGGTTGACCTGGTTGCCGTCTGGTCGGATAGGTTCGAGGATCTGTCAAAAGAAGAATTCGTCGATTACGTATACATATTCGAGAACCGGGGGAGAGAAATTGGCGTCACTCTGGACCACCCTCACGGTCAATTATATGCCTTACCTTTCATCCCACCGCTCGCCCGGCGTTCTCTTAAAAGCGCCCGTGACTATTTAGAACAGAAGGATGATTGCCTGTTCTGTCGGATTATAGAAAAGGAGCAAGACTTCGGAGACCGTATTATCTGGCAAAACGAAGAATTTCTCGCCTTTGTTCCTTTTTACGCCCGGTTTCCCTACGAAGTTCATCTCTATCCAAGGCGCCACTTTCAGACCATGCTATCCCTCAAGGAGAAAGAGAAAACTTCGCTGGCTCAGGGGATAAAGACCGTCCTGAAGAAATATAAAGATTTATTTCCTATTGAAGATTTTCCCTATATCACCAGCTTTCATCAGGCTCCGGTCGACGGCAAGGACCACCCGTACTATCATTTTCACCTGGAATTCTACTCACTTCAGCGAGCCAAGGACAAGATCAAATATAGGGCTGGTGTCGAGACGGGAACTTCTACCTTTATCTCGTCGTTGTCTCCAGAGAAGATGGCGTCCGACCTTAAAGCCGTCAACTCATAGCCTGTGCAGAAAAACCATGCAATTAACTGAACTGAAAGAGAAATTTACCGAGATATACGGGGCTGACGGGGAACCGAACATCTACCGAGCTCCCGGCAGGGTTAATTTAATTGGTGAACATACCGATTACAATGACGGACTCGTGCTCCCAATTGCCATTGATCTAACCACACGGGCTCTGGTCAGAAGAAATCCCAAAGAAACTATTCGACTTTATTCTATTGACCTTGAGGAGGGCGGTAGAATACCACTTGGAGGCGGAATCAGCTCAAAAAAATCTGGGTGTTGGACGGATTATATTGGGGGGATAATTTTCAGCCTGGACAAGGAGAAAAGAAATGCCTTATCGGGCCTGGATATCCTTCTGCATTCCGAAGTTCCCATCGGGAGCGGACTCTCAAGTTCGGCCGCACTCGAGATGGCCGTAGCCAGCGCGTTGAACACGGAGTTTGAGCTTGGCCTGGAACCGCTTGAGTTGATTAGACTCTGCCAGAATGCGGAGAACGAGTTCGTTGGCGCCAATACGGGCATCATGGATCAGTACGTCTCCTACTTTGGGCGAGAAAATACAGCACTTCTAATAGATACGGCTCGAACATCACACCGGTACGTAAACCTTGATTTGGCCAGTCACGAGCTTCTCGTCATCGATACCACAGTCTCCCATACGCACGAGGGAAACAAGTATAACCAGCGCCGCGAGGAGTGCGAGGATGCTCTCAACCTGCTTAAGAAAACCGATAAACTTGTCCACCTGTCTTCTCTTAGCGATCTTTCCCCGGAGGACCTGGGTTACGTGAATTCCACCCTCCCCGAGATACTGGCCAACAGGACGAGGCACGTAGTGGAAGAGAACCAAAGAGTGAAGAGGGCAGCAGCATTGCTTGCGGAGGGCAAAATAGGAAAGGCGGGGGAGTTGTTTTTTGCTTCACACAGGAGTCTGCGGGACCTGTATGAGGTAAGTTGTCCGGAACTCGATTTCCTGGTAAATTTTGCCAGAAAGCAGGGTATTCCGGGTGCAAGGATGACGGGTGGGGGTTTCGGTGGATCAACCATTCATATAGTCCCCGAAGGTGACTCAGACACGTACCTGAAGGAAGCAGGGGAGGCATATCTGGCCGAGTTTGGAATTGAAGCGGAGGGATTCTTCGTCTCCCCAAGCAACGGGCTAAAAGAGTTCACCAGTTGACTTTAGCGTTCTTCGATTTGCAGAACAGTCTTATCCCTTTTCTGGCGGAGCCTGGGGGTTCATTTCGAAATCGGAAAAATCGTATCCCATGCCCTCCAGCCTATCGGCGATTGCTTCCAGTATCTCCGGCTCTAGCTCTGGTTTTCTGCTTAAAATCCAGCCGAAATTCCTATTGGGGTGGCCAACTACGGCGTATTCGTAGTCATCACCTACTTCGAGAACCCAGTAGTCGGCGGCGAATAACCTGTATCCAAATAATGGCAAAAAGCTAACTTTCAGCTTACCCGGTTCTAACCTATCCGGTACCCATCCGACAGCCCGAACCTCTCGTTTTTTGCCTTCTTCCGTATAGCAAGTATTAAGTACGTCTATACGACCGTCGTCCCGGAGCCTGTATTCAGCTTTATTGCCCCAGGCACAGGAGCGGTTGAAGAATCTTGGGATGCTGGCTACCGCATACCATTCTCCCAAATATTTATCAATATCAAGTTCCTCCACAGTTTTGAGCTGGCTTTGATCTTCAACTTCCATTCCTATCAAAAA
>JAGXKX010000120.1 GCA_018335015.1 Candidatus Bipolaricaulota bacterium | reverse complement strand
ACGAAGGTCCAAGGGAGACAAACGTAGAACTAATGAGTGACCTTCCACCGGCATTTCAGGAGAACGGCAGTGTTACCGCGGGAAATTCTTCCGGAATCAACGACGGGGCGGCCGCGGTACTTATCACGTCAAGGGAATTTGCTGAAAAATTGGATCTGGAGGTGCTGGCCTCAATCAAATCGTGGGCATCGGGCGCCGTAGAACCAAAAATGATGGGTCTCGGCCCTATAGCAGCAGTGAATCGACTCCGCCACAACTGTGAGTTTTACCTGGAAGACGTAGACATCATTGAACTAAACGAAGCTTTTGCTTCTCAGACGATCGCTGTGCTCAACGAACTCGGACTTCCCCGTTACGGCGAGAGTCCCGAATTTAATCAACAAGGATCGGATAGGGTCAATCCTCACGGATCGGGCATATCGCTGGGTCATCCCGTAGGGGCAACCGGTACCCGAATGGTAGTTAGTTTAATACATGAACTGAAACGGCAAAAAAGCAAACTGGGACTAGCTACTTTATGCATAGGCGGAGGTCAGGGATTTGCAATGTTGTTAGAACGTAACTAATTCGGCTTAGCCTAATAACTTTAAGTTAACTAATCTCAAAAACTGGTCCTTTTGGAGGTACAGATGACCGAACCATCGGATTTAAAACTTCCCACTCATAATATAAGCTCGGCAAAAATTGCTGGTACGGGAATGTACCTGCCTGAAAAAAAGATTACCAACCGGGAACTTGGTCAAAAGATGGATTACGATGTGGAGGATTATCTTGAAGAAAAAGGTATCGGCGTCCGGTTCCAGGCCGCCCCCGATGAAAGCACCTCTGATCTGGCAGCAGAGGCGTCTTCGCGAGCTTTAGACGACGCAGAATTGTCATCAAACGATCTAGATCTAATTATTTTAGCAACTGATACCCCAGATTATGTAACTCCTCCCACATCGGCAATCCTCCAGCACAAACTGGGAGCCGAAAACGCCGGTTCTTTCGATATCAATGCCGCCTGTACCGATGAAACGCTTGGTCTGGCTATCGGTTCTCAATACATTGCTATGGACCCGGAGATCGATAACGTGTTGGTTGCCGGTGCCTACGGTATGACAAAATGGCTCGACTGGGATAACTACTCAAACTCCGCCTCGAAGGTGTTGGCGATGCTGTTCTCCGACGGTGGAGGAGCAGTAGTCCTTTCGTCCGCAGATGAACCGGGTTATCTAGCTTCAAATACACTGACGGAGGGCGAATTCTGGGACGCTTACGGTATCTATCTCGGCACAGCTAATCCTCCGGACCGGGGAATGCTGGACGACAAGGAACATTACTTAAGATTCCACGAGAACGAACATCGCGTACCTCCGGATTTTAACGAGAGCCGCTGGCCGAAATTAGTAGAAGAAACAATGAATAAGGTGAACGCCGAGGTAAGTGACATAGACAGCATACTGTTTAATCAAATCGATAGGTCGACGATAGAGGAAACAATGGACAGACTTGACCTCGAGTCTTCCCAAACACATCTCGTAATGGACAAATTTGGCTACGCAGGTTCGGCTTCTGTCTTGATGGCTCTCCACGACGCTCTTGAAGAAAGGAAAATTGACTCGGGAGATCTTGTCGTATTTTGTACGTCCGGCGCAGGTTTCGTAATGTCCGTCAGCTTATTCAGATGGATATGAGGTGGTAAAAATGAGGCTAAATGGTAAAGTCGCGATGATTACGGGAGGAGCTAACGGCATCGGCCGCCAAGTTTCGGAGGTCTTCGCCAAGGAGGGGGCCAAAGTCGCAATATGCGACCTTGCTGATGAAGAAGGTAAAAAGGTCGCCCAGCAAATTTCTGACACAAACGGCGAAACACGGTTCTTTAAAGTGAATGTTTCCAATCGAGAAGCGGTAAACGAGACAGTAGAGGAGATCGAGGGTCAACTCGGTCCAATAGATATCCTGATTAACAATGCCGGGATCACCCGGGATGCAAAACTTCTCAATATGACTGAAGAGGAGTGGGACCAGGTAATTGATGTCAACCTGAAAGGCGTATTTAACTGTACTCAAGCAGTAGCCCGAGGTATGGTGGAAAGAGAGAGCGGAACCATAGTTAACGCTAGTTCTGTCGTTGCCCTTTACGGAAACTACGGTCAGACAAACTATGCTGCAAGCAAGGCCGGGTTGATTGCAATGACGAAGGTATGGGCAAGAGAGCTGGGCCCAAGTAACGTAACCGTCAACGCCGTCGCCCCCGGGTTTATCCAGACCCAAATGATGGAGGGAGTACCGGAAAAGGTAATTGAGAAAATAGAGAATCAGACTCCCCTGGATAGGCTGGGCGAACCGAAGGAAGTGGCAAAAGTATATCTGTTTCTGGCTTCTGACGAGGCCAGTTTTGTAAATGGATGCGTGGTTAACGTAGATGGAGGGCTGGTAGTTTAGCTTATTCAGGCTAGCTTTTCGACCTGAGAAATGACTGAGAAGGACCTTTCATGGTATCAAAAAATACTGGCAGTATAGGTTACTGGTTGACCAAATGGTCTCAACTGGAGACCGACAGCACTGCCCTTATAGAGGGTAACGAGAAACTAACCTACGGAGAGTTCAATTCCAGGGTAAACAGGCTAGCCAATAGCTTAAAAGACGAATTAAACGTGAAAAAGGGGGACCGGGTAGGAACCCTAACGAGAAATCGAATGGAATTTCTGGAAGCCTGGTTCGCTGCTGCCAAGCTGGGCGCCATCCTTGCTCCATTTAACTTCCGGCTCGCCGAGGAGGAGCTAGAATATCTATTCGAAGATGCCGCCCCGGAGGTCCTCATATATGAAAGGAGTTTCAAAGAGAAAGTTGAATCTGTAAACCCCTCCTCAGCGGGAATAAAACATGCAATCAAAATCACGGACGATAGAACCGACGAGTACGAGAGATTGGTGGAAAGCGGGGTAAACGAAGAGCCTCGAACCAATGTTGACATAGACGATCCCTGCATCATCCCCTATACCGGAGGAACCACAGGGCTCCCAAAGGGAGCGGTACTGGCCCACAAAAACATCACCTATCACTCGTTAAGCATGATAAAAAATTACGGAGATATTACCTCCAGAGACACTACCCTAACCCTCCTTCCGTTATTCCATACCGGGGGGTTCGATATCTTTACAGCACCGACCATATATCAAGGGGCCAGGTTGATTCTTCAGAGAGCCTTTGACCCCGAAGATGTCCTCGAAACCATCCAGGAGTACGAAGTCGACCTGATGTTTGGCGTACCAACAATTTACAAAAGAATCGCGGAATCTCAAAAATTTGAAGGAACCGATCTCTCATCCATTAGAACCCTTACATGTGGTGGTGATTACTGCCCACCAGAAATCATGAAAAGATACCAGGAAAAAGGGGTCAGGTTCGTACATGGTTACGGACTGACCGAATCAGGACCGGGGGTTCTTTCAAACGTTTACACGGACGATAAAGCAGAGAGAAAAGGCCGAAACGGATCAGTTGGAAAACCTTTCTTCTACTCCGAAGTTAAGATAGTCGACGACGACGGTAACGAAGTTGATGAAGATGTAACGGGTGAACTATTAACCAGGGGCCCTCACGTAATGAAGGAATACTGGAACAAACCGGAAGAAACGGAAGAAGCTTTTAGAGGTGATTGGCTGAAAACGGGCGATCTGGCGAGAAGAGATGAGGACGGGTATTACTACATTGAGGGAAGGAAAAAGGAGATGATCGTTAGCGGCGGAGAAAACATCTATCTCTCCGAGGTAGAAAGAGTACTGACTTCTTATCCCGAGATAGAAAATGCCGCAGTTATCGGTGTTTCGGATGAAGAGTGGGGCCAGGTAGGGAAGGCGATAA
>JAGXKX010000119.1 GCA_018335015.1 Candidatus Bipolaricaulota bacterium | reverse complement strand
TGTAATCTTTCAAATTAAGAAAAATATCACTGAAGTCAAATATGTTCATCGGGTGAAGCCACTTCCAGATCATGTCTTCCGGGTCCCTGCTCGCCCCCCATTTTAATAATTCAGCCAGGTCTTCTTCCTCCGTTATTGGCTCCGGCAGGTAGCCCAGGTTTCGCCTATGGGCCAACATTTGTTGGTTTGGGTAGGACGAGGCAACTGTAGAAGCCTCAGTAGTTTTTTCATCAGGAACGTGGTTGCCAAAGAGATCTATTGTGCCGGTAAGAGCTGAGGCGTCAAGTTCTACCCTCCAGTTTTGCGGGTAGTCCGCAGAACTCCCCGGCAGGGAGAGCTCTTTCAGATCGTTTTCTTGAAATTCCAGCGGATACTCCTCCAGGCTTTCGACGGCCTTTAGGTTATTATTCCTCTGCCTGCCGAGGTTTACCATGGTTTCGTAATGACACCCCGGATTGTCGGTGAAACTCATTCCGACAATTTTCTCTATCGGGCTCGGAAGCAGTTCTGTGACGCAGGCGCCGAGTTTTTTCTGCCTGTCCAAATAACTTTCCAGGATCTCTAACTCGGTTATATCTTCTAACCGATTAACTTGATTCCAGAGAAATGTTATGTCCTCGGGTGCCAACAGATCTTCAATTTCAGTTATTTTGCCGGCGAAACCCTGACTCTTGGACCTTTTCTTAATGTCCTCGTAGGTCAACAAATCGTCCATCCTCTTTCCTCCTTGATTGATTGTAACTAAATCGTTGTAGGAGAGCTTTGCCCTGGTTTAGGTCGGAATCCGTTCAATTCCTTAAACTTATGAGTAAGAATTCAGCTGGCGGACTCCGGGTGTATGTTAAATTCCAGGTCGGTCACTTCAAACCGGTACCAGGTAAAAACCTCGTCCTCAAGCACCCATCGTGAGTTGCCGGATGTTAGTCTATGTTTCTAATTTTTCCCGATCCGGAAATCCTTTGAGTTATTCGGGGGTTCCCCTTATACCTGACGGTCCCACTTCCACTTATCCGAACGTCCAGTTCGTTTCGTACGTTCAATTCCGTTTTACCGGACCCACTTATCTTTACCTCGGCTACGTCACTGACCAGATCAATTGCCTGGTAGTCAGCCGATCCGGCAATTTCTATCCTCTGCTCTAAGACATTTCCACTGACGAGGAATTTTCCCGAACCGTTTACGTCCGTTTCGAGTCGGTCGGCAACCAGATTGGTTATGTAACCTTTACCGCTTCCATTTATCTGAAGTCTAAGTCTCCTCACGGTGATATCGGACGCATCTAACGAACCGGAACCGGATATAATGAACTCCCGGGGATCCGATAGAGTCAGGTAATATTTTATTTCCTTCCGAGTCAGCCAAAATTGAAACCACCTCTTATTAAATTTCAGGGTAAGAGTATCACCCGAAACGGTTGTATTTATTAAGGACATTACCTTCTCCTTCGCTTCTATGGTCAGGGACTCCTCGTCTCCCTGGTTAACGATAATTTGTCCCTGTCCTTTTAGCCGTACAGTCCGAATTCCTGAAATCGACCGGGTCTCAGTCACCAATTCGCCCGCATTTACGGTGGCGGTCGATAATCCAAGTACCAATAGAATTACTACCCCTACCAGGGTAATTTGAATTCTGTTCATTTTGTTCTCCTTTAAGTTATTTTCTCGACTTTTCTAAATATAATAATGGTCAGAATAATACAGAAAGCGGTAAAACCTATTATAGCCCCGAGATCAGCCAGATACCCCGTGACAGTCACTTCGTCCAGCAGGGACTGCCGAGCGACCTCACCATAAGTAAACGGAGATATCATATCGTACGGTGACTTTACAATCGGAAGAATGGCCAGGGCCAGTGCTACCGCGCCACTTCCGAAAGCCGCCGATATCTTTGACCTCGACCAGGCGCTGAAGATCATGGTGAGTCCTACCACGAAGGAAATAACGACGGACATTCCCAGCGCTGCAAGCATTATTTTACCTAGAGGGAAAGGTCCAAATAGGTAAACGGCGTAATACCACGTGACCAATCCAGCAATTAGATTTCCCAGAAACACGTAAGAAACCCTTGCAAAGAATTTCGACAGAACTATCTGGGTTTTACTGACAGGCCTTGCGAGTAGCAGTTCCAGTGTTCCCGTTTCTCTTTCCCCGGCAAGGGCAGCAATTGTGATTAAAATTGCGACGATCGATCCCATCTGGAGTGAGTTCCCTACATAGTCAGCCAACCCCGCCGTAAGGGAGGGTTCGAATGCCTCCGCCAGGTTTTCCGGTACCAGCTGAGGAATAAACTTTTGCAGCAGTACGGACGTGGCACCAAATAGCAATATGACGGCGGCAAAGACTACGCCCTGAATCCTGGTTTCTTTAAATTCTTTGACCAACAGGCTTCTAATTTTCATTTCGCACCCTCCTCCATCGTTTCCATGAAGATATCTTCCAGCGTTACTCGGGCAAAATCGTAGTAAGTAACGACCGCCTCATCCTTCAAAACTAGTTCTGGTAGTTCTCTTTTAGCCCTCTTTTCGTCTTTTACCCTAACAATGTACCTGTAACCTTCTTCGTCCATTTCTTCAACTTCGCTGACGAAGTCCAGACCTTCTATTTTTGTAACCAATCCGTCAGCCGGGCCCTCAAAACCCAGTTCCACGTTAGACGTCACGAACTCTTTCCGCAGGTCCGCCATGGATCCCTGGAGGACCAGCTCTCCACCTTTTATTATTCCAACTCCCGTACAGATCTGAGAAAGCTCCGGTAATATGTGCGAGGACGTCAATATAGTTTTACCCTGACCCGCCAGTTCTTTTATAATCGACAAAATCTTCTTCTTTCCCATCGGATCCAATCCCGAAGTAGGTTCGTCAAGAATTAATAGGTCCGGGTCGTGCACTAGAGCCTGGGCAATCCCGACCCTCTGCTTCTGACCCTTGGAGATTTCGTCGAGCTTGCGCTCACGCAGGTTTTCTAACCCTACAGTAATCAGCGACTCCTCAATGTTGTTCTCGCAATCGGGCAAATCGTACAAACTGCACGACCATTCAAGGTACTCCCTGATAGTCATAAATCTGTAGAAATTGGCGCCTTCGGGGAGATAACCTGTCTTAGCCAGGTCTATTCCGCTCCTCCCGTCGAAATGAACGGAACCGGAGGTGGGCTCCAGTATTCCCATCAGTATTCTTATCGTCGTCGACTTGCCCGCCCCGTTCGGTCCGATCAATCCGTATATCTCACCTTTATCTATTTTTAGGTTGAGTGATTTTACCGCCTCTACTCCATTTGGATAAGTTTTGCTTAGGTTCTTTGTCTCTAAAAAATTCATGCTACCTCCTTTCGAACACAAGATAAGCAAGGGCACCCAGCAAACTAAAAAGGACAACCACGAGGGTCCATACCCACTTATCCTGTTGGTCCCTCTTATTTTTGCTAAATTTCCATAAATCCAACAGACAATAGACCATTAAACCCAGTTGAATTACCAGCAAAGGTAGAATCAACGGTAGAATTTCCATAATCTCTTCAAACATTTTAATCACTCCCTGATTTGACAAAAATCACTTAGGTTCTCGACCATCTTACAATTTCGCTTAGGGACATGTCTTTTCCATACATCAACATTCCAACCCGGAATACCTTAGTAGCCGCCCTGACCATGAGGTACGTAAATCCCGTCAGTACGAAAATACTCAGTAATATTTCCCACACCGGTACCTCTCCAAAAGCGGAGCGGATCAACATCATCGTCGGAGTGAACGGAGGAAAAAAGGAGACGAGTCTAATCCAGAGAGCCTCCGGGTTGTTGACTATGGCCGAGATAAAGTATATTGGAATTAACGGGACAAAGACGAAAATACCCCGACTCTGATTGCCGGACTGGACATCCTTCGTGCTTGCCCCCAGAAGAGCGTAGATCGAAGCAATCATCAGGTAGCCCA
>JAGXKX010000118.1 GCA_018335015.1 Candidatus Bipolaricaulota bacterium | reverse complement strand
CCGGTTTCTTTACCGAGATCGACAATGTTTTCCTCGAGCACCCCTTCAATACCGTGAAGTGCGCCATAGATTCCCGTTATTTCGGGATGCTTTTTGCTTTCCTTTATTACTCCGTACAGGCTATTATTAATGACAGCCGTGGGTCCACCCGATTGTGCCACCAAAAGGTTGCCAGAAGGAGTTGCGTTCAAGTTATCACTCCCCGTAAATTTGTTGTTCGTTTGGATCAATTACCTGTATTCGGTCTACCGAAATAGCCAAGAAGCCCCGTACCCTGGGCGGGGCTCTTGACTTCCATTGAAGGAAGTAGATCGAGGGCCCGAAGTCCCCCTCGGACCCTCAATTAAGGGTTTTGCCGTATCAAATTTTAGAGCTCATTCCTCAGGCCTTCAGCGTTGAAGGCTCTAATGAATTCTTTTGCTTTTTCGAAGGTTCCCTGGAATATTTTGTCCTTGTATTTTTTATCGATGTTCATCAACTTTTCTTTGTATTCTTTGTGAGCGAATTTTACCGGTTGACCATGTGTTTCCGTCCAGGATTTCAGCTCATCCCTGAGTGATTCGGGTAGGTGTTCCATAATGACGTCCTGAAACTCCGTTGCTACGTTCGCTTTCTTTATTTCATGTTCGGGGAACTGATGGAGAACCTGTTTGTTCGTTCCCGAGGTTCCGTGTTGGGCAATTCCACTGAAGCCGTATTGTTTTATCGCTCTTGCGATATCGTAAGTTCGGCGCAGGTTGATGTGAGGCCATTCTCCTTCCCCGTAGTGTCCGTGTTTTGATCCGTTGTTGATTGCCAAAAGTTGTGGTTGTAAATCTTCTTCCGTTAGCCTCTGGGCAAAGTAAGCCGATTCCCCTACTTCGGAAATTCCTCCTTTCTTTATTTCGCCTACTTCCACTTCCAGTCCGTGTCCGGCATCGACTATCGGCCGGGCGAGTTCGAGTGTTGCTTCGATATTTTGTCCTAGTGGAAGATATGAAGCGTCTACGCTGAACGAGGTATACCCACTTTCCAGACCTATATCACGAAACTCTTCCGACTTTTTCTTTTCTTCCGGAGTTCCTCCGTTTGCTCCAAACGTATTGTGGTCCTCGTGCATAAAGTAGGCGGGATCCCCTACTTTTGAAGCGTACTTTTCCGCCAGCTTGCTTAGTTCGTCCGGTTTTATTCCAGTAAAACAGGGGTCGAAACACTCGTTTTTGGCTAATTCTATCGCCACCACACTATCCAGCTCTTCCACGGCCGCCATTATTGGTTCAATAGAAAGTTCGGACCTTGTGTTGGCAGCCAATACCGTAGTCTGTTTTTCCCGCAACAGGTTCCATACATTTTTTCCTTTTACTTTCACGTTTAGTTTACCTCCCAAATTAAAGAATTGAGGTTACGGATAAGTTTTCTTCGTTTTCAAAAGTTCCTAGGTTCGGCTTTTTCCCGCCAGTCAGATAGCCCTTCTATGCCGAAGGGAAGAGCTTTGTCAGTATGAATTCCTTATGCCTTAGTGTTTCTGCTGCCGTTCGTCTTCCATTTATGGTCCTCTTCAATGCTTTCATCAGAGCATCGCCGGCCTCTTCCATTTTCATTGTTTGCTTTAGTAGCCCGGATATATCGACGTCGATGTGCTCGTCCATTTCGCTCGCTGTCTTTGGGTTTGCCGTGGTTTTAATCACCGGTAGGATGGGATGGCCCACTATATTGCCCTGTCCCGTAGTGAATAGATGAGCTGCAGAACCGCCAGCTGCACAGAGAGTAACCATCTCGGCTGCTGCCGACGACGACTTCATGAAGTGAAGACCGGGGCCTGAAGGTCCCTCGGCGTAATCCAGAACGGACTGAATGGGGGCGTTCCCGGCTTTTTCTATGTTTCCCAGCCCCTTTTCTTCTAGGGTGGATAGTCCCCCTGCAATGTTGCCCTGTGTGGGTTGAGACCCGTGTATATCCCCCCCGTGATATTCTATTTCTTCCATGTACTCGTCAAACATATCCAGGAAATCCTGCTTAACCTCGTCATTAACGGCTTGGTCGGCGATTATGTGCTCTGCTCCTGTGACTTCTGAGGTCTCACCAATGATGAAAGTTGAACCTTTTTCAACCAATCTATCGACAACGGCACCTACTGCGGGATTGGAGGCCAGCCCGGTGGTAGTATCAGATTCTCCACATTTTGAGCTGAAAGTCATTTCTTCTAGCTTGACTGGCTCGCGCGGAATTTCAGTTACTTTCTGGACAAACTCCTTCGCCTTTTTTGAAGCTTTTCGAATGGTTTCAAGGTCTCCGTGGGTTTCAATACTAAAACCCGCCACCGGTTTGCCTGTTTCCGCAATTCCCTCGACTATTTTTTCCGTCCAATTAGGTTCGATGCCTATCACTATTGCCGCACCGACATTGGGGTTCTTCCCGTGGCCTATTAGGGTTCGAAAGAGTAAATCCAGGTCTTCTCCATATTGCAATCGACCGTAAGGATGCGGGAGAGGAGTAGTCTGAGGAATAAGCTTCGATACACCTTCTACAGCTGCATTTGAGATATCGTCGACCGGGATTATAACTACATGATTTCTTATACCAATCGCCCCGTTTTCCCTTCTGTAACCTTTTAATTCTTGATCACTCATCGGTAACACCTCATACTCTTAAACTTTGGATATTGTGTGTATGGACGTGTTCCCCGGCACTTATCTTCTGGGATGTCCTTCCGATAACTTCTCCGTACTCTATGACTTCATGACCCTCTTCCATATCAACTAATGCAATTTTATGGGTTAGCGGTATTTCATCCTTGGGTGTAACCTCTTTTTCCACTAACTCTTCTGATTTTAAAACTTTGGCTTTGGCTTTGTTCCCTTCCTGTAAATCGGTCACGGCCACACCTACATCGTCTTCTTCATCATGGACGAAAATTTGGTACTTCAAGTCTCTCACCTCGTATGGGGGTACTAATTTTAAACGACAATTAGAGAACGGTTTCCGGATTATCTGTTAAACGACTAAGCTTTGTTTTTCAGGATGCGGATATTTAGATTTTTCTGACCCATCTCATCAAAACGTTTTGTTTCTTTCATACCTCCTTTTAATTTTTGGTTACTATTGCTGGCCTGAACTTAAATGCCGCTCACCGGTTCCATAAAGGTCCTCTGGGACATTGAAACTTGACCTTATCCTTACCGGACCGGACATCTTGACACTGGCAAATTTTTATATATAATATCTTATGTGAAGTAAATAATATGCAATCCATAAAAATTTTCAAGTATAAAAAAGGAAGATACAATAAATGAATGAGGCTATCAGTGAAACAGATGGCGATGGGGACCTACTTTCGCTCGAGAGCTACCCAAATAAAACTGACCGGGTCTACGAAATCCTTTTAGATAACATCACCAAGAGAAATTTTGCCCCGGGGTCCAAACTGGGTGAACAATATCTCGCCGATGAATTAGGAGTAAGTAAAACTCCGGTGAGGGAAGCTCTGAGCAGATTGGAGAGAGAGAACCTCGTCAATATTTACCCAAACCGGGGTGCATATGTCGTTGAGATCACTCGAGAGGATATAATAGAGATTTACGATCTACGAGAAGTTCTTGAGGGTCTAGCGGCACGACAGTCTGCTAGGAAAATCGACCGGAGGGGGCTTGACCGGATGCGGAAGCTTATCAGTTCGATGGAAAATTCACTTGAAAAGGGCGATCTGGAGGAATATTCCGGTCACGACTCCGAGTTCCACGGCATGTTGGGACATATAAGTGGAAACTCTCGACTGCAGAAGATGGTTCAAAATTTACGCTACCAGGCAAGAATACTTATGGCTTCCTCCGTTCAAATACCCGGGAGGGCAGAAAATTCCCTCCAGGACCATAAAGATATTTTTGAGTCTCTCGAAGCCGGTAATGGTCCGGAAGCCGAACGAAAAGTCCGCAAACATACCAAGGACACTAAAGAAGTGGTTCTGGAAAACTACGATGAAATAGGAAGCAATGCAGGATAG
>JAGXKX010000040.1 GCA_018335015.1 Candidatus Bipolaricaulota bacterium | reverse complement strand
CCTTAACCACGTAGGATACCGGTATGAGATAAGAAGCCGGTCTGAGCCAGCTTGGTACCGCCTCCAGGGGCCAGAAAATTCCGGATAACAGGAAAGCAGGAAGCACCACGAAAGGGATAAACTGGACGGCCTGGGACTCTCTTCTAGCAAAGCTTGAAAGCAAAATTCCAAGCGACTGACAGACTACAGCGAGTAGGGCCGTTACTCCAAATGCCAGAAAGACGTTGCCGACTACCGTAATGTGAAAGACGAGTATGGCTATAACCAGCAGTAACGCTGCCTGAATGACTCCAATGACGCCGAAGGCGACGGCGTATCCAGTCACTACCTCGCTTTCCCTCAGCGGAGTAGCCAGCAGTCGATCGAGCGTTCCCGAAGTCCGCTCTCCGACGAAGGTGACAAGGGTGAGTACGGTTGCCAGCAGGTAAACGACGAACGCTATGATACCGGGTACGAAAAAGTCAATAAATTCGGCGTCTTCGGCGTAAACTGGGATCCTGTTTATTTGCACAGGAGGCTTGCGGCCGGCCTCTTCCATTACTGACGATAGTGCTGACTGGAAGCTTCTCGCCACCGCTCCCGCCACTTCCTGGTTGCTCTGATCGAGATAGAAGTCTATATTTGTTGTTCCAGAACCGCCGCCCCGGATGTTTTTAAACACGTCCTTCGTGAAATTTTCGCCGAATACTAGTGCACCGTAAGCTTCGCCTGACTCTATACTGCTTCTAGCTTTCGTGGCGTTCTCAAACTTCTTGATTTTGACGGTACTGTCTCTTTCTAGCTGCGTGAGAATTTTTTCGGATATCGGATCGTCAGGTCCCATCCCCGCTGCCGGTATTTCGACGAGAGAATCGTTATTGACGACCACCAGGTCGGCATTCTGAACGCTTCCGCTGAAGGCCAACCCAAAGACGAACATGGCAAAAATCGGTGCGATAAACATGAAGGTGAGGGAGCGTATGTCGTTTTTCAGATCGTGGAATATCTTTTTTACTATGGCAAATGTCCTCTTTAGGCTCATGTGTCCTCCCCTTTGGTATACTTTAAAAATGCGTCTTCCAGGGAATCGGTTCCGGTCTCCTCGAGGTGGTCCGCGTAGCTTCCCTCCGCGATTAAATCTCCTTTGTCCAGCATTCCTATAGTATCGCAGTTGCGTGCCTCGTCCATGTAGTGGGTAGTAATAAGAAGGGTCGTTCCCTGGTCCATTAACCCCAGAAAGTAATCCCAGAACGACGCTCTAAGGTCCGGGTCCACTCCGACCGTGGGCTCGTCCAGGAATAGCACCTTCGGTTCTTGGATTAACGAACAGGCAAGCGAAGCGCGATGCTTCATACCCCCGCTGAGTTCCTCCACCCTGGTATCCTTCCAGTCGACGAGGTCTATAAGCTCGAGCAACTCTTCTTTGCGTTTGGCTATCTCGTCCCTGTCGAGATCGTAAAGCTCGCCGTAAAGCTGTAAGTTTTGACCTATAGTAAGGTTGACGTAGAGGGCGGTCTCCTGGGGCATATATCCAATTAGCTCCTCAAATCCATTACTTGAAATATCTCTGTTAAGTACGCGGGCCTGCCCCGAAGTCGGCTTCAACAATCCACACAACAACTTAATAGTTGTAGTTTTGCCAGCGCCGTTCGGTCCCAGAAATCCGTATATAGTGCTATTATTAATCGATAAGTTCAGTCCATCTACTGCTTTCAACGTCCCGTACTTTTTTGTGAGGTCGGTTGTTTCCACCGCACGGGACTGGGCCCCGGTATCGTTTACATTCATGTTACCCTCCTTGGCTGGTCGCTTTTAAATCACGAATGATTTCATTAACTTATACTATCATCGGTCAAGATACCGGACAGGATAAGGTCAAGCGTAAGTTCAATCACTTCTGTCGGATTTTCGTCATCTCGATTGTTCACGTCGAGCATCCCTTCGAATATGACGTAAAAGAAAAAAGATCCGAATATTACCCTCCGCAGAGTTTCGTTGTCGAATTCTTTTTTAAATTGTCCGAGTTCTTTTGCCCTGTCAAAAATCTTATCGGAGACCCTGGTCATTTCGCTCCACACTTCTCCTTTAAAGGTTTCTCTAATCGACTCGTCTATCATCGTTTCCTGGATAATCACCTGCATCGATGCGCTGTGGTCGCTGAAGAACTGAGCCCGTTCGGCCATAAGGAGGTAGAGTAACTTTCGGGGCGATTTATCCTCCACTCGGGCAAAGACCTCGGGAATGGCTTCGTTTACGCTGTACTCTTTGAACTCCCTGATGGTTTTGTCGACTATCTCTCTCAGCAGGTCTTTCTTGGACCCGTAGTATTTGAATATGGTTCCCTCCGAAACCCCGGCCATTTCCGCTATTTCCTTCGTCGTCGTTGGCGCATAGCCCTTTTTCGAAATCATCTCGATCGTCGTGTCGAGGATCTTCTGTTTGGTCTCTTCGGACTTTTTCATCCTATCACGTCCAGTAAAAATGAGTAAGTACTCACTCATTTTAATGAACTCATAATGTTTTGTCAAGACTATAGTCTCTAGTTGGCTGGGTTAAAGAGGGGGGCTTGGCCGTAGAGCCCAGGGCCTCTAATTTGACTGACTGGTTAGTATGATTGGGAACGGTCAACGGGTGATCACAATGAAGGAAAAAGAAGAGGGCAACCAAGAAAAGCTGGAAGATGGTTTAAACGATTTGTTGCGTGAATACAGAGAAAGGACCGCGGAGGTAATCGAAGCGAGTATATAGGAGGGAACGTTTCGTAAAGTGGATCCCTGGGAGGCGAGCTCGGCTCTGGTTGCCTCTTAAGACGGACTATGGTTCCACTGGCTTCTGGCACCCGATTCGTTCGAGCTGGAGGAAGCCTTCAGGCTTCCAAATCCACCGAACGTAGCGTATAGAACTGAACTCCTTCTCTACACAAAAACCTTCAGAACCAGTAAACTTTTTTAACTTGAAACCAAAATAGTTGGGATTAATAAACTATTTGTTGCTGAACCACAGAAATAATTTTGAAAATTCGATGAATACACGAATCAAAGGTGGTGCAGAAATTTGAACGTCGAAGAAAACCTTATTTCTATATTGGAACGGGAAGATATAGACTACGAAAGAACTGAACACGAGCCGGTCTACACGAGCAAGCAAGCCTCCGAGGTTCGGGGGGTGCCGCTCGACTCGGGTGTAAAAGCTATGGTCCTTGAACGAGCGGATGGAGAGTTGTTACTGGGACTGGTACCGGCGGATCACAGGATTGATCTGAACCGTTTAGGGGAAGCTGAAGGGATGGAAATAGAGCTCGCGGACCCCGACGAGGTCGTGGAAGTCGTGGGCTGCGAGATTGGAAGTGTTCCTCCTTTTGGTCACCGAAAACCCCTGAAGACGTATCTCGACCCAAATGTTCTCGAAAAAGACAGGATCAACTTCAATGCTGGCAAACACGAGGTATCGGTTGACCTCGACCCCGAAGACCTGGTGAGCTGCATCGAAGTTTCCGGGGCCGAGTTATCGATTATCGAGATTACACAGTGAGCTGTTGTTCAATTACCTTAATACTGGCCCATCCAGGTTTTTGTATTGTGAATTACCTCTTGCAAAATGTGGCAAAGCAATGGTATTCATTTAGCTTGCGAAAATTTTCGAAAAAGTTCAGAACTTATTACTCGGAAGTTGATAGAACGAGCTGTCCCGGGTATATCGAAAGATCATCCAGTTGTATCTCCGAATCCGCGGGAAGTTCTAAAACGTATTTGAATTGTTGGTCCGGAGCATAACTCGGACAATCATTGAAATTGCACGGGTCCATGGTCACGTTATCCAGTAGCTTTCCATTTGAGTCGAAGAATCCGATTTGGAGTGAAATTTTTGTATCTTTCATCCAGAAAGCCGATTTCGTTTCTTCGTTAAACGGAAAAACCATGCCGTCGAGCGGTTCGAGGTCCGCTACGTGCTGTAAACCATGTGATTTACGGCCGGGGTTATTGGCGAGCCCAACTATAATCGGCATTTCGTTTAGTTTAACTTTGGTAATCGGAAAGTCCAGAAGTGGTTCGGGAACGGAGGTCCCGGTTTTTAGTATTTTATCGAGACTTCTAACGTCCGAAAGAAAGTCTTTTTTCCATCCGGGATACAAACGATCGAGTATCATGGCTTTTACTGTCCCCATTGTGGCTAACCTATCCCTTACCGGAGTGGGTCCGCTCAACGGTGAAGTTAGTTGGTTCAAGAGGTTCGACTTTACCCGGGAGGGTGGTTGAAGATCGATTTTTTCCTCAGGGCCCGAATCGTTCCCGTAGGTTTCCATTATCGTTCTCGTTCCAGCGTACCGGGCTGTCCCCTCGAGCCACTGAATGTGGTCCTCGAACGAAAGCACGGCCGAGGTTAGGGTTTTCGAGCCGTTCTCCGTGAGGTTTAGTGCCCGGTTTACCAGGTTTCTCACCCTGCTCAGATCGTCCGCATTTAACCCGCGAACGAGTAGTTCACCGATCTTACTTGCTCTGCCCCCCCACCATCCTCCCTCACGTAGTTGTTTCTGTAAAGCACCGGCTAAACCAGAGAAGCCAAAAGTCGGAACCCCCTCCGGTCCTCCAAGCGTGCTAATTTGATGAGCGTGGAAGCTTTCGTGGATTAGTGTCTGAAGGTAGTCGGCTTTACTGAGCTGGAAGTTTGGGTTCCCCGTCTCGTCTCTAACCCATCCAATAAACTCCTCCCGTGCTGGCATGACGACTGACCAAGTTCCATCAACGAGATGGACCGTGGCAGCGGGTCGTGGCAAAAGGTGGCCTTCCTTTACGTGGAGGTTTGGTTTACCTTTTACTTTTTTAAAGCCTGCTGGAGGCTCGGGATGGCCCAGCAGGTAATCGTTTTCTCCCGATCTGAGTAGGACCGGCGCCGGGTTGACTCCGAACCCAGGCCAGATTTTGTTACCGTGTTTGACGATAAGCCCCCGCGATTGCTTTACCATGGTAAGGTCGGAAGGAAGGTCGCCCTCTTCCAGATCGGCTTCCGCTAAAACCGGTGAGAGCGAAATCCCAACAAATAGAAGAAAGATAGGTACTATCGAAGCCCGGATAAAATTCTTACCGACCAGTCGATTGGAATTGATTTTATACCTCCGGTACCAGGTTAAAAATATCAGTGCAGGGCCCGGCCGACCAATTTTAACTCTTTTAATTCTTGCCGTGCAACTCTCGTAACCTCCAGCAGAAGAAAAAGTTTTTGATGGTTGACGGAGGACTGCAGTATCAGGATTATAGGGGCGGTGACTTATAAGGCAATATAGGTAAATAAATGTGCTGATGGAGGTACCTCCTCCCCGTACTGAAAATATATTGAGAAACAGGGTTGATTCAGTTATTAATTAAAGAAATTAAGCGTCTGGAGCCCTAAATATGATAATCAAAAATAGAACCAGCTTACTGAGGTCGGGCGCGGTTGAGCCGAAGAAGGTCGCCATGGATCTGTTCGAAGAGGCTATCAATTCCGCGCTACCCTACAAGGCAATTATGGATCATCTCAAAGTGAAGGGAGATTCTTTATTCGCGGGGGAAGTAGAATACGATCTGGCGTCCATAGACAGGGTTCTCGTTATTGGCGGGGGAAAAGCGTCCTTTGGAATGGCAAAATCAGTGGAGTCAGCCCTGGGCTCTCTCGTCGACGCTGGACTGATAGTGACCAAGCGCGGGGGGGTGAAGGGAAGTTTGGACAAAGTAAAGATACGGGAAGCCTCTCACCCTGTACCCGACTTAGCTGGGGTAAAAGCTACGGAAGAGCTCCTCGAAATTGCCGAAAGAGCAAGCAAACGGGATCTTGTAATCGTATTGATTTCGGGCGGTGGATCGGCTCTGCTTAGCTGTCCCGTCGAGGGAATTGAATTAAGTATTCTCCAGAATTTGACCGAAGATTTACTCGAATCCGGTGCTTCTATTGAGGAGATTAACACTTTAAGAAAGCAACTTTCCCGGATTAAAGGAGGAAGATTGGCCAGAGCAACCCATCCCGCAAAAGGTCTTGCCCTAATTATCTCTGACGTGGTGGGGGACGATTTGAGGTATATAGCTTCCGGACCCACCGTACCGGAAGATTCGAGGTCGGAGGACGCCCTCAATGTTCTAAAAAAATACGATTTGAAGGATAAGCACAGCCGAATAGCAGGGCTATTGAAGAATAAAGATCCAAAAACCGATCCGGTAGGGGAAGAGGAGTTCGGCGAATTCGATATTGAAAATCAAATAGTTGCAAGCAACGACACCGCACTCTCCGCCATGGCCAGGAAGGCTGAAAAAATGGATATTAACTCGATTGTTCTTTCTTCAATGTTGAAAGGAGAAAGCCGGAGAGTTGGGAACTTATTTGGCCAACTTGCCTGTTCTATCTACGCGGAAGGTCATCCCCTGCCTCGACCCTCACTTCTCCTTTCCGGGGGAGAAACCACAGTTACCCTATCCGATAATCCCGGCACGGGTGGGCCGAACCAGGAGTTCACACTGGCGGCGGGACGAGAAATTATCGGCGTGCCTGATTCTATCGTGGGTGCGATCGATTCGGACGGGGAAGACGGTAGTACGGGGGTTGCCGGGGGATTGATGAGTGGAAAAGAAAAAGTCAGCAGGGACGAAATAAATTCTTACCTGAGAAATCACGACTCTTCACGCCTGCTGAAGGAAATGGACGGTGCAATTATAACCGGCCAAACTGGTACTAACGTGAACGATCTTCGGCTGGCAGTTGTTCTCTAAGTCCTCAGAATTAAGCCCCTTTGAGGTATAAGTGGAAGACCGGGACATTAGGTATCAAAGGCTTCCCTGTACGTCTCCCGGTAACTTTCGACAAACGATTCCACGAAAGAATTTTTTGGGCTGGAGAGAATTTCCTCCGGGCTACCCGTTTGAATGAATTTCCCATCTTTCATTATTGCCACCCTTTCCCCGAGGCTAAACCCTTCGGCGAGATCGTGTGTAACGTAAATGGAGGTCGAACTGAAATCCTGGTGAGCTTTCAGTATTTCCGATCTGGCTTCGTTGCGGGTTTGGGGGTCCATGTCTCTTAACGGCTCGTCGAATAAAAGTACTTCCGGAGGAATTGTCAGCGCTCGACCGAGAGCTACCTGTTGCTTCTGTCCCTCCGAAAGTTCCCCGGGTTTTCGGTTGAACAACTTTTCGGATATACCGAGCCGGTCAATTATCTTTATTATTCGCTTGCCAATCTTTTTCAGGCCCAGTTTCATCATTTTCAGGGGGAAGTTCAGGTTCGAATAGCCTTCTTCCGAGTGGACTTTCAGGTGAGGATAGAGAGCGTGGTCTTCGAAAATCATTCTTACTTTTCGTTCCGAGGGGGTTAGGTTATTTACCACTTCTTCGTCGAAACATATCTCTCCGTTGTCCGGTGACAATAGCCCGGCGACTAGTTTTAGAAAAGTAGTTTTTCCGCAGCCGGTGGGTCCGATTATTACGAAGAATTCTCCTGACTCTACCTCGAGATTGACGTCCCTTATTACCTTTTCGCTTCCTAAAAATTTGCTTACCCCAGAGAGTGTGATCTTCTTCATGCTTTCCTCCTCCCAACAGGGTCCCAGCTGAGTTACTAGTCACAGGAGTGTATATGATGAGGAATACCTAACCGAAGAGTTTCGCGCATAGTGTCGCTACCCTCTTCCCGAGCTCCCTTGATCCTTTCAGTGCTCTCTCGTCCGGTTTACCAAGTGCTACTGGACCGTAATGGTCCTTTTTCGAGGTTCCCTGGACTATCATCCCGTGAATTAACATCATCTCCAGTAGCGCTAAAATTGTTGTTTCGTTACCTCCACCACGATTTGCCGCGGACGTGAAGGCACCTCCAACCTTTCCTTCGAGTTCGCCGTGATGGGTAACTGATCGATCGAATAGGTCCTTAACCGAGGCAGAAGGTAGACCGTAATAAGTCGGAGAGCCCACTATTATCCCGTCCCAGTTTAGCAGTTCGTCTTCGTCGGTCTCCTCGGCAGTTTTTAAGACGGTCGTTGCCTCGCCCTCCGCTTCCTCGATTCCCTCTACGACTTTTTCAGCCATCTTCTTCGTATTTCCCGTCTTAGAGTGGTACACGACGCCAATAGTAGTCATGCTTACCTCCGAACCAATTAGTTTTTGGGAGCCCTCAATTCTATCCCTGTTTTCCCGGGCCGGGGTTGAGGACTTCCAGAAAGATGATAATATAATACGGCAATCGTTTACAAATAATGAGCGTGATTTTCCAATCGACAAGAAACAATTTATATCATTGTCCACGGTTAGGTTCAGCAGCGGGCTCGGGGTGGCGATGGTTTCCACCTTTATCGGCATATACTCGGATATCTTTAGTCTCAGCGGAGTACAAGTCGGGCTCGTCGGAGTTGCATATTCCCTGGTCCAGCTACTAATTCTCTATCCCGTAGGTCGTTACGCTGATCTGGGTCATCGAAAGGTCTTGCTTCTCAGTGGATTAGTTATCGGGGTACCTACCTATCTGTTATTCTGGCGGGTGGGGGGATTTGGAAGCCTGTTTGGTTCCCGTTTACTTCAGGGGTTCTCAATTGCTCTGACCACGGCGGTAGGGCTATCTTTTATAAGCATTAGAAGTAAAGAGGCAAACCGCGGAAGAAATCTCGGGACCTATAACTCCCTTCGAGCAGCTGGACAGACGATTGGTGCACTGGGAGGGGGTTTTCTGGTTGCCAGGTTCGGGTTCGGAGTTCCTTACATGATTCTTGCCTCCCTGTACGCTTTAAGTTTCGCCGCTATTCTGTTCGTGGTTCCGGAGGAATCCGTAGAAAGCAGGGAAGGCAGGTCGGGAGGAGGGCTACATTTGTCCGAACTCCTTGCGGGGGTTCAGTTCCGGATCCAGATAGGATTCGAACTTTTCTTCGCTTTCGCCAAGGCGATAATTATTGTTTTTATACCTGTCTACGCTTACGCCGTGATAGGACTTACCGAGGGTCAGCTGGGAGCTGTAGTAGCCGCTCGGTACCTCATGTTTGCTCTGGGACAGGGCCCTGCTGGCAAGCTATCAGATATCATAGGAAGGGCACCGCTGGTAGTCGGTGGTGGAACCCTGTTCGCGATTGCAGCCTTCGTCCTACCGTACCAGAAGTCCTTTTGGGGGCTTCTCTTAGTAGCAGCACTTATCGGTATTGGCGACTCCATCAGAGTCCCTGCTAGCTGGGGAATTTTTGCGGATCAGGGGATAAATACCGGTCCAGCTACCTCGTTCTCGTTTCGCATGCTTGCCTGGCGACCGGGTTTGATAGCGGGTCCGTTACTTGGGGGATTTATCAAAGACTTGATGGGTATAGCCAATACGTTCTACGCTGCTGCGGCCGCGGTGACCGTGGCACTGATTGGCTATATTGTGTCTCACCTCCTTCACGGAGAGAAAATCTCGTTGTGAGGTTCAACGACTGGATATATCCGCTTAAGCTTGATGGGGGATAAACTAGAACACCGGTTATGATCGTCTCGGGTCAATCGAGTGGAAAAGGCCTTGGGGTTTCACCCGCTTGCTTGATCTCCAATTTTCGTTGTCATGGAGAGGAGACCAGCTTATCATTAATGTAACCCTTGAAAAGTAACCTGGTATAGTTGTATTTCGGGGCTGTGCGCCGTAAGCGAGTCGCAATCGGGTGGTAAAGATGGGGAAACTGGAAAGAATTGCCAAAAAAATCGGGAAAGTCCGAAAAGCAAGCGAGGCCAACCTTTCAGGGAGGGGCCGTAATAAAAACCACTCATCGCCCTACGAGAGCCAGCATTCAATTGCAAGCCAATTAAAAGAAGATTTATTAAATGAGTATAGTGGAAAGGACTTCCTGTCGGAGACGGAGTTCGAGCGAATATCTACCGATTACGGAGAGACGCTTCATCTCCGGGAAGCAGTCGACAAATCGTTAGTGACTCCCGATTCTTCTCGTCCGGAAATACTCTCTGATTTAAAGCTTGTCTACGGTATCGGCTCGGTAAGGGAAAAAGAACTTAAAGAAAAGGGTTACGATACAGTAGAGGAGCTGGTGGATCACGAAAAATGGGGCGAAAAGGCGGAAACCGTCCAGGACCTATTCCGGGGCGAACTCGCCGGGGCTTACGATCTTTTACGAAGATGGAAGTCGCTTTCCCACCCTTCCTTTTTACGGTTGTCGGGCCTGTTTGAAAAGAAGCAATTCGCTATAGTGGATATTGAGACGCTGGGGCTGTCGAACCAGCCTGTATTTTTGCTTGGACTGGCCCACACCGGTAATTCCGGGATGGTCGTACACCAGTTCCTTGCCGAGGATCTGGATCAGGAACTGGCAACTTTAATTAATTTCTCCGAACACCTGGACGAGCGAGAGTTAATTCTGACCTATAACGGCAAAAACTTCGATATCCCCTACATAGAGAGACGTCTCGCTTACTACGGCCAGAGAAAAAAGTTCCCTCACCCGCATCTTGACCTGTACCTTTTTACGAGAAAGGTTCTCGGTCACCGGACCAGAGACTGTAAGCTGGGCACTATAGAACAATCGGTTCTGGGTGTTGAGAGGGATCTAGACGTGCCGAGCTCCATGGTTCCTGACTTCTATAGCGCCTACAGAGAGGAGAAGAACCCCGGACCACTTCTGCCAATCCTTGCCCATAACCGTCAGGACCTGCTAAGCCTCGCGGACCTGTACCGAGAACTAATAGAGGAAGCACTGCATGGAAATAAGTAGAATAGTTGAAAGCCTGAAGGATCAGGACTGGTACGAGGGCCAGATAGAGCACCTGGAGCTGCTTCCCGAACGCAAAGCCGAATACGGACAGGCTAACTTCGACGAAAGGATCAAGAGTTTTCTTGAAAGAAAAGGCCTGGATCTGTTCTCCCACCAGTCCCGGGCAATAAAACTAATCAACGAAGGCAGGGACGTAATAATCACGACCCCGACGGCTTCGGGTAAGACGCTCGCGTTTAACGTTCCAGTCTTCGATCGCATGCTCAACGATTCGGACAGTAGAGCTCTATACATATATCCGACAAAAGCACTTTCCCAGGACCAGCTCGAGACGATTAAAGATATGGAAGCGGATCTGGGTCTGGACCTTGAACCTCGAGTTTACGACGGCGATACGCCGCGGGACCAGAGGCCCGGAATAAGGAAAAGGTCGAGAATCATCTTAACCAATCCTTACGGCCTGCACCACTACCTGGAATGGCACCACAAGTGGAAGGACTTCTTCAGCAATCTTGATTTCGTCATTATGGACGAAATACATAGTTACAGGGGCGTATTTGGATCCAACGTGGCCATGCTTGTGAGGAGGATGGAGAGGATTTTCGACCATTACGGGTCCGATCCCCAGTTTATCCTTTCTTCCGCAACGATTGCCAACCCACTGGAACACTCTCGTAAACTCGTGGGCCGGGAATTTTCGTTGATCTCGGAGGACTCTTCTTTCAGAGGAAGGAAGAAGTTTCTTTTCTGGAACCCGTTGACCAATCCCGACAATTCAGCCCACAACCAGACGAGTAAACTGATGGCTCACTTCGTAAATCACGACCTCCAAACGCTCTGTTTTACCCTATCTCGAAGGCTGGCCGAGCTCATTTCGGAGTGGTGTTCAGGGCGCACTGACGCACCCGTAAGGGCGTATAGAGCAGGTTATCGCCCCGAGGAGCGCCGGGAAATAGAAGAAGGACTTAGAACCGGGGAGATCAGAGGGGTATCGGCGACGAACGCCCTAGAGCTCGGGGTTGATATCGGAGGGCTGGACGCGGTTATAATTTCCGGTTATCCTGGAACGATAACTTCGAGCTGGCAACAGGCGGGCAGAGCTGGACGAGGCAGAGAGGACTCACTTGTAGTCCTCGTCGGGTTTGAAAATCCCCTCGATCAGTTCTTTCTCAAACACCCCCGGGAGTTTTTCGACCGGGAGCACGAGCACGCAATTTTGGACCTCGATAATCCCAATATAACAATGGGTCACCTCGCCTGCGCCGCCACCGAACTGCCGATAAGGGAGGGCGAAGATCTGCGTCAAACCTACTCGGGCGAAATCGATGCCCTGATAGATAACGACGTCGTTCAGGATACTCCAAACGGAGCGGTATTTTCCGGAACCTACAGGGCGAGTGGGGCGGTTAAGCTGGACAATATTAACGAGACCACCGTTAAAATTATCCACAACGGGAAGCTTCTCGAGACCATGGATTTAGCTCAGGCTTACAGGGAGGCTCACGAAAACGCCACGCTCTTACACCAGGGTAAGACGTACATAGTTAAAGATTTCGACCTCGAAGAGGGAGTTGCGGAAGTTAGGTGGAAGGAAGTAGATTACTTTACCCAGGCTATCTCCGAATCAGATCTCGAGATAACCCGGCAGCTTGAGAAAAAGAAAGCCGGAGACGTAGTTGTTTCTTTTGGGGAGGTATCGGTGTCAGAACACTACTCCCATTACAAGGAAAAGAAATACGACCGTGTCCTCGACGTCCACCCTCTGGAGCTTCCTCCGCTCGAATTCGATACGGAGTGTAGCTGGTTCCACGTACCGGAGTCGATACTTACCAATGTGGAAGAGAAAGGACTGGGAGCCCGGGGCGGCTTGCACGCTATCGAGCACGCCATAATTTCCCTTACCCCGTTTTACGCCATGTGTGATAGGTGGGATATCGGAGGTTTTTCGGCCCGTAATCCTCTGGAGGAAGGGGGGTCTATATTTATTTACGACGCCTACGAGGGCGGAATTGGCATCGCCGATGAAGTTTACGAGCTCCTCGAGAACCTGCTGGAGCGGACTTACGAGCTCGTAATGGATTGTGACTGTGAAGAGGGCTGCCCCTCCTGTATATATTCGCCCAAGTGCGGAAACGACAACGATCCCCTGGACAAAGAAGCCGCGGTATATATCCTGGAGAAACTGGGTGAAAGGTTCGTATATTAGCCCACTTTGTTAGTAAGTGGTTACATGTGAAAAGTTTAGCTTTGGAAACGATTCCCAATCTGGGGAAATCGTTCGTGGTTTTATCGAACAGTTTACAAAGTTATTCATTTTACACAGTCACCACTGAAGTTTAACAGAGATATGGGAGTAGTTTTGATTTGACCGCAGAAAAGTTCTTTTAACTCAGTTCTTTCATTATCATTGTACATCTCTGTCAAGTCCTTACCTGCCTCCTGTCCCTTACCTGGCTGCCGGGATTTTGTCTACTGGTAAGATTTTAAGGTTAAACAGTTAGGAGGCTTGCACTAAAAATATAGTTATTCTTATGACCTACATCTCGCTTACGTAAAGTTGTGAAAGAACTGAGTTCAATCCAAACATATAGTCAGGTTCCGGGCTTCCTGGCCGTCATCAGCCGAGTGAACCCTCCCAGGTACTGGTAACTTTCGACCTCTTCGAAACCAAATTGCACCAGTATTTCTTTCCAGTCCCTGTCAATATAGTCGTAAGCGTATTCGCATTCGGCAATTCTGAAAGGAATTCTCATGTATAGAGGAAGGTCGCTTAACTCGAATTCTCCGTAATCGAGTAAATACAACCTCCCTCCCCGCCGTAGGGCTTTGTAAGCATTTTCTAGCGTCTTTTCCCGGGTGGAATGGGGTAAACCGTGGATAACAAACGATGTTAATACCTTATTGAATTGCGATTCGTAAGGTAGGGGGAGGTCTATTCTCCTGTTTTCAACTTTTACGTTAGGCTCATCGTTGAACTTTCGCCTGAACTGCTTGATACCTTCTTTACTTATATCAAGTCCCAGAATTTCGCCCTTTTCCCCTATATACTCCGCCATGAACCGGGCGTTGTAACCCGAACCGGCTCCCAGGTCAAGGATTCTGTCCCCCGGGTTTATCTCCATATCCCCGATTGCCTGTTCGATAAACCTTCCGTACTTTCCCATGGTTAAGAGATTAAGAAAGGTTTCGTAGTATCTAGCGGCAATTCCGTCGATCTCTATGTGTGAGTCCGGATAAAGCTTGCCCAAAAGACTCCTTTTAGTGCCAGTTAGTGCCAGAGTTTTGTGTCTAGGATCGCAATTTGTAGGAGTAGTTAACTTCCAATGATACTCTTGAAGTTATCCACAATTATCTCAAAAGATTTCGATGCCTCGGATTCCGGATAGGCTTTTACAAAAGGAACTCCGTCGTCGCCGGTCTGAACGATTCGTTGGTCCAGCGGGATTTGTCCGAGGAAATTAGCCTCTATCTCCTTAGCTGCTTCCTCGCCTCCCCCTGATTTGAATATCTCGGTCTTTTCTCCACAATGAGGACATATAAATCCGCTCATATTCTCGATAATTCCTATTACGGGAAGATCTAGCTTTTTAGAAAAGTTTACCGCCTTCTTCGAATCTAGTAGAGATAGATCCTGGGGCGTAGTTACTACGATCGACCCGTCCAGTTCACTCAACAATTGAGCGATAGACAGAGGTTCGTCTCCCGTCCCCGGGGGAAGGTCGATTATAAGGTACTCCAAGTCCCCCCAGTTCACGTCTCCAAGGAACTGTTTTATTGCCTTCATTTTTAACGGACCCCGCCAGACCACCGGGGAGTCCGTACTGGGTAGAGTGAAACCTATTGACATTACTTTTAAGTTGCCCAGACTCGGTGGTTCCAGGTTGTCTTCGTTTCCGGAAATTTTTCCGTCTTCCAGTCCCATAATTTTGGGGATATTTGGACCGTGTAGATCCGCGTCAAGTAACCCCACGTTACCGTCCGTTTCTTCTGCTAACGATGCCGCCAGATTTGCCGACACTGTGCTCTTTCCTACTCCACCTTTCCCGCTCATAACTACCAAAGAATGCTTCACGTTCTCCAGCGTTATCTCATCCGAGGTTGAACCCTTCGATCGTTTTTCAGGTTCGTTTACCATTTCTTCCCTCCCCGGGAATCCTATTGAGTCTCGATTTTATAATAAAATGAATACTTTACCGATTTTAATTCTTTTAACCAAAGTATCAATCGCTCAGATCTTTCACCAACGGTAGGTTTTAGCTATCTGGTCTGGATAACTGCTCTCTACCCCTTAGCTGGGATAGCCTAGAAACAACTGTGTAAAAAATATAGGTTTGGAAACCGTTCAGGAAAATCTTTTCAGTCAAAGCTGAACATCGAGGCGAGCGGGCACGGTTCCGCCCTTTCGGCGGTCCGGGTGTTCGACCTTCGGGCTTCCCGGGCCGAGAAATTTCCGACTCGCGTGCTCAAAC
>JAGXKX010000039.1 GCA_018335015.1 Candidatus Bipolaricaulota bacterium | reverse complement strand
CCAGGTAGAACCTCAGCTGCTCTTCTTTTCCCCGAGATACGCCAATCCTTCCGGAAGACTCGACTCGATTTCCCTCACGAGATTTTCCCATCGATATCCAAAGCTCATCCGACTCAACCAGGTCCACGCCGTTTTTCTCCTGTCCTATTCCAAACGCCTGGGTCAGCTTTCCGGGGCCGTCCGTCAGATCTCCGGTGCCGGCTCCACCCCGGTTGGATTCCAGCATATCTAACCCCTCCAGGGGCTCGAGGGCCCTTATCAGAACCGCCCCCGGTTTACCTGAGGATTCGGTAACGACGTTGAACATTAAGTGAACTCCGTAAATCAGATAAACGTAGGCGATGCCCGGCTTTTCCCACATAATTTTACTCCGTCCGGTCCTTCCGGAGGAGGCGTGGGAAGGAGGATCCCCCTCGCCGTAATAGGCCTCGGTTTCCACTATCTTTCCCCTCAGAAGGTCGGGTTCGAGGTTCCGAACCAGGTCCTTACCCAAAAGGTCCCGAGCGACCTCGGCGGTATCTCGGGCAAAGAAACTTCGAATGAGTTTATTCATCGCTACTCCTTTTTCCAGTGAGTTAGGCGGACGGTGACTGTTATGCCGTTACCGTCTACTATTTAAAAACCGAGCCCGGTCCCGACCGGGAGTGAAAACCCGCGTCAGTATATTTACCCGCCTTCTGTCCCTTACCTGGCTGCCGGATTTCGTCTACTGCTGATTTTAAAAGGTCAAATCAGTTGCCAGGTAAGGGGCAGAAGGCTTGAACTAAAAAATATAGTTATTTCCTATGACCTGCATCTCGATCACGAAAAGTGGTGAAAAAACTGAGCAAATCTACTCCCGAACCCTTACAAGAGTAATATCGAAATAACACCGACAATTACTAGGGAGATCACCGCCGTCGGGACGATTTTCCTGACGTACTCCCCCACGGAGGAATCGAAGTATTCGATCGAAACGGAGACACAGGGATGTATCGGGGAAATCGCGTAGCCAATAAAAATACTGAAATAGGCCATGGCAAAAGCAAGGAGGGGCATGACGTCAACCCCCTGGCGCACGAAGAATATGGGGAAGATTATCGACGCCGGTGCCTGTATTCTTCCCGTAACCAGCCCCAGGAAAAAGGCCACCCCTACAAGTAAAACCGGCAAAGGGAAATTCAAATCAGCAATCATTTTCGGGGCACCGGATACCTTAAACACGTTGAGAAAGGTAAACATTCCCAGAACTATCAAAGTAAATTCCCAGGGCTTCATCTTCTTAACTACCTGAAACAATTCAGTTAAGCCGTAACGGGTAACAACCAGGGCGGCAGCAAAACTCAAGATCACGCCGGCGAGGGTGGTATATTCGGGAACTGGAATACTGAAAAGCGTCTTCAGCACTATATCGACCACCGGAGCCAGAAGTATTACTCCCAGCGGTACCAGGAGACCTCGGAGAGAGAATTTTTCCGAATACTGCATTTCCGTCCGGGTCTCTCGAAGCATAAAAAAGTAACCTATTAAGACGGAAACAAGGAAAAAAGGAGCTAAATAGGGTATGGTATCGTAAACGTTCAAGTTGGCTATCTTGGCCGACGCGATAAGGGCAGGGGCCAGAGGATAAATCATGAATAAAATATGTCGGAACCAGACGTTGATAACCGCCTTCGTACTACCCGTAAGCTCCTCGCCGCTACTTTCGACCATCGGGGCAGAAAGAAGCGCGCCACCGGGCATGGGTAACATCCCCAGCAGGGCGGGAGACGCTCCGAGAAAGGGTCGCTTCCCTATCCGCATATTTCTTACCAAATTTTCCATCTCACCGCTTTCCTCCAGCACTCCACCAACCATGGCTATTATCCCTACGAGCACGGCGAGTGATACTACCGACGGATCCGAAAAAGTCGCCTCTACTTGACCGAAAAACCTGTTCAGGGAAAGAGTCGTTAAGCCCAGAACCGTAGCGGCCACAAACATCCCAAGAGCCAGGTTCCTCTGCGATATTACCAGCAGCAACAACAACGACGTCACGAGCGCTATCCAGGTAACCATCTTAACCTCCTGACTTTCCTCGACGGAAAACTGTGTAATTAAAAACCAGAAACCTCCCTACAAAGTAAGCAATTCCGGACCCGTCTACAACCTTAATCAACGGGATTTCTATTATCCCCCGTTGTTAAGTCATCGGGCTTGCATTATAAATTACGGCTTGTCTGGACCAATTCCCAGAACCAGAATCTAAACCAAAAATTACTTTCAGCAGGAAGTTTGAGAGATATGAAGAAAAATATCACGAGAGTCGAACGGTTAAAAGAAGACATCCTGAACGGGCCAATAATAAAGACAATTCTCGTCCTCGGCTGGCCTGTCATGGTATCTAACGCCCTTCAAATGCTTTATAACCTCGTGGATACCTACTGGTTGGGGAAAATAGGGAAGGTCGCAGTCGCTGCTCCAACCGTCGGTTTCCCTGTCGTATTCATGCTGATCTCCCTCGGGTTTGGTTTCTCCATAGCGGGAGTTTCGCTCGTCTCGCAGCATACCGGCGCAGGTAGTTCCGAAAACGCGGACAAAGCCGCGGGCCAGGTTATTGGCTTCATGTTTTTGAGCTCCATCCTGCTCTCGGCTCTCGGTTACGTAATTGCGCCGGGCCTTCTCGAGACCCTGATGGGAGTCCCCGAGGACGTATACCCCAAAGCTCTGATCTATATCAGGATTATCTTCTCGGGGTTACCTCTTATGTTCATCTTCTTCGCTTTTAGATCACTTATTAGGGGAATTGGCGACATGGTTACACCCATGCTGGTTACCGGTTCGTCAGTAATCGCAAACATGTTTTTGGACCCGGTATTGATCTTCGGAATGGGAGGGTTGCCGGAAATGGGCGTAGCTGGGGCGGCAGTGGCAACCGTCCTGAGCAGGGGAGTAGCTTCGCTGGTCGCTATTTACTTGCTCTTCTCGGGCAAATTGGGGATAAAGCTAAGTCTTCGGGATCTGATACTGAAGTTGAGATGGGTCAAACAAATTTTGCGGATCGGCCTTCCTTCAGCAATAGGCCAGGCGGGGACCGCCGTCGGGTTCGTGCTTCTCATGGGCCTGGTCTCCCGGCTGGGAGTGGTCGCTGTCTCGGCTTACGGTATCGGTCAGAGGATAATCGGGTTGCTCAACATAGCAATCTGGGGCCTGGCTTCTCCCCTTACCACGATGATAGGTCAAAATATCGGTGCAGAGAACAAAGAGAGGGCTTCGCTCACGGCGAAAAGGGCCTATCTGCTGTCTTTCACGGTCCTCATGAGTTTAGCCCTTCTGGTTTTCTTGCTTAGGCGTCCGTTATTTAGAATATTTATCGACGACCTCGCGGTTATCGCAGCGGGAGCCAGATTTATCACAATATTTATCTGGTCAATTCCTTTCTTCGGGGTCTTCGTTCTGACTAGCTCCGTCTTCCGCGGGTCCGGCCATACGAGGCCTCCTATGGTAATGTCACTTATTCGCCTGCTCCTGCTTAGGGTGGGGATTGCTTACGTTCTGGCTTTCGGTATAGTGGGAATCAATATGGGAGAGGACGGGATCTGGCTCGGCTTATTTATCAGTAATTTTTTGGGAGGCGTTCTGGCTTTCGGCTGGTTCCTCACCGGATCTTGGAAGAGGCGAACTATAAAAGAAACTGAATCCGACAAGGTAGCCACCGAAGAGGTAAAGGAGTCCACGGAAACAGCCAGTTTGAGTGGTTCTTCCGTGGAATAAAAGTTGATTTTCGACCCAACTGGTCGACTACAACAGGGAGGACAATATGAAAATCCTTATGCTCCAACCGAAGGTAACGGAAGACAAGTCAGAGAACCTGGCAAAAGTAAAAAATCTCCTGGAAAGCGAAGAAACGAGTGATTTAGATTTCCTGGTCCTGCCCGAAATGTTTAATTGCCCTTACGAAGCGGAAAAATTCGAAGATTACGCCGAAGAAATCCCCGGACCCACGACGGATTTACTATCGCGGTTGGCTTCGGAACACGACGTTTACATCGTAGGAGGGTCGATCCCGGAAAAATCGGGGGAAGAGGTCTACAACAGTTCTCCGGTGCTTGACCCGACCGGAAAGATAATCGGTAAGCACAGAAAGATTCACCTTTTCCAGGTCAACTACCCGGGAAAAATTCAGTTTGACGAGTCTAAATACCTGAAGGGTGGAAACAGGCAAACAGTACTGAAAACCAAATTTGGTGCGATCGGAGTCGCGATATGCTACGATCTTCGGTTCCCCGAGCTACTGCGAGGAATGGCTAAAGCGGGCAGTAAGGTTATTTTCCTTCCGGCGGCTTTTAATACTACTACCGGTCCAGCGCACTGGAAACCGGTGTTAAGGACTCGAGCGATCGATAACCAGACATTCGTGGTCGCGGGGTCTCCGGCCAGAAACCGGGAAAGCAGCTACAAAGCTTACGGCCACTCCCTGGTGGTCGATCCCTGGGGTGAAGTACTGGTCGAGGCCGGAGCGGGAGAAGAGAAACTAACAGTTGAACTCGACCTTGATAAAATTGACGAAATCAGGAAAAGATTACCGCTTCTGGATAGTCTAAAGCCCGAGGTATATTCAGCTTAGTCGGCCCGCTGAAATTAGACGACCGGTTTCACCCATCTCAGTTCTTTTATCCTCGTATAAAAAAACGAGGTGAAAGATGGGCGATCATTTTGCCCCCTACCCTCTTCCGCTTAGCTGGCTGCCGGATT
This sequence comes from Candidatus Bipolaricaulota bacterium, assembly GCA_018335015.1. Taxonomy (GTDB): domain Bacteria; phylum Bipolaricaulota; class Bipolaricaulia; order M55B111; family M55B111; genus JAGXLP01. Next base: position 10,520 of record JAGXKX010000039.1, on the reverse strand, counting down.
ACCCCCTCCTGCTGAGTTTTAAAGGTTAAATCAGTTGCCAGCTAAGCGGAAGAGGGTAGGGGGTCCGGACAATATTAAGTAGGGCGATAAAGGTAGTAAAAGAACGAGACCATATAAACCCCTCCACCATTGATGGAGCCCCGGTAAACCGATATCATAATCCCCAAGTAAGGTAGGTGAGAAAAATAAATGGAACTACCTAAAAGATACGAACCGGAAAAAGTCGAGGATAGGATTTACGATTACTGGGAAGAAAACGGCTACTTTCGTGCCGAGGTAAACGAAGACAAGGAACCTTTTTCGGTGGTAATTCCTCCTCCCAACGTGACGAGCGAACTGCACGTGGGTCACGCACTGCAGTTCACGCTTCACGATATAGTAATAAGGTATCAGCGGATGAAGGGAAAAGAGGCCTGCTGGTTTCCGGGAATGGATCACGCCGGGATAGCGACTCAAAACGTCGTCGAAAAACACCTTGCCGAGGAGAACAAGACCCGGCACGATCTGGGAAGGGAAAAGTTCGTCGAACGAGTCTGGGAATGGAAGGATGAATACGGAGGTAAAATAAAGGACCAGTTAAAGGCACTGGGTTCCTCCCCCGACTGGAGCAGGGAAAGATTCACCCTCGACGAGGGCCTTTCCCGGGCTGTAAGGGAAGCATTCGTCCAGCTTTACGAAGAGGACTATATTTATCGTGACAAGTACATAATAAACTGGTGCCCCCGGTGTTCAACGGCCCTGTCCGATATCGAGGTCGAGCACGAGGAAGAAGAAGGAAAACTTTACTGGATCAACTACGAACTCAAGAACTCGGACGAAGCCGTGACAATAGCGACGACCCGTCCGGAAACCATGCTAGGGGATACCGCCCTTGCCATACATCCGAAGGACGGCCGATCGGAGAAACTGGCCGGCAAGAAGGCCGTGTTGCCGCTTGTAGGACGTGAGATCCCTGTGGTAGAGGACGAAGTCGTCGATCCCGAATTCGGTTCCGGTATAGTCAAAGTTACCCCGGCCCACGATCCCACGGACTTCGAGATCGGAGAGACGTACGGACTTGAAACTATTTCAGTAATCGACGACGACGCAAATATCAGTTTCGAAGGTAAATACAAAGGAATGGACAGGTACGAGGCCAGGGAGGAAATCGTCAGAGACCTGGACGAAACCGGGCTGCTAGAGGAAATAGAGGACTACGAACACTCGGTGGGCCACTGCCAGCGGTGCGAAACGGTGGTCGAACCAAGCGTCTCCGAACAATGGTTTGTCGAGATGGAAGACCTGGCCGAGCCTGCAATCGAGGCAGTGAGGAAAGACGAGGTGGAGCTGATCCCGGACCGATGGAAAAAGGTCTACTTCGAATGGATGGAAAATATTCAGGACTGGTGCATATCCAGACAGCTCTGGTGGGGACACAGGATCCCCGCATGGCACTGCGAGGACTGCGGTGAAATTGTAGTAAGCCGGGAAGAACCCCATACCTGTACTTCCTGCGGGAGTTCCGAGTTAACTCAGGAAACCGACGTCCTGGATACCTGGTTTAGTTCAGCACTATGGCCCTTCTCCATAATGGGATGGCCCGAGGAGACGGAGGAGCTGGATTATTTTTTCCCAACGAACCTCCTAATTACCGGGTTTGACATCATCTTTTTCTGGGTTGCCCGAATGATCATGACCAGCCTCCATTTCATGGACGAGGTACCTTTCGATCAGGTATTGCTGACGCCACTGGTCCTCGACGAGAACGGGGAAAAGATGAGTTCTTCCAAGGGAAACATCCTCGACCCGCTGGAACTGAAAGAGGAGTACGGGGCCGACTCCGTCAGATTTGCCATGGCGTCCTCGACAACGAAAGGCCGCGGCATGAAACTATCGGAAGGAGAGATAGAGGATAAACGGAACTTTCTTAACAAGCTCTGGAACGCGGCCCGGTTCGCTTTACCACATTTCGAAAGTGGGGACAGTCTCCCCTCTGAAAAGGAACTTGAACTGGAAGACAGGTGGATACTCAGTCGCTATACTGACACGGTAACCCAGGTAGAAAAAGACCTCGAAGACTACTCTTTTAAATCAGCGACGAAAAAACTCTATAGCTTCGTCTGGAACGACTTCTGTGACTGGTACCTGGAGTTAATTAAGCCCAGACTTTATTCTGAAGAAGGAGACGAGGGTGTAAAACGGGTTCTGGGCTACACTTTGAAAGGAACATTAACTATTCTGCACCCTTTCATCCCATTTATAACCGAGGAGATCTGGGACAAACTCTCCGAAACCTCGGAACCGATAATGATTCAGGACCTTCCCGATCCCGAATCCGGTACGAGGAACAGGGAGGCAGAAGAGAAACTCTCCGCGCTTCAGGAAATGATAAAGGCGATTCGAAACGTCCGAGGAGAGATGAACATACCAACCGGCAAGGGAATCAAGGTACTGATCGATACGGAAAACGGGGATCTCGGCAGGCTGGCGGAAGAAAAGCTGACTTACTTCCAGGAACTTGCAAACGTGGACGAACTAATTACAGGTACCGATCTGGGCCGCCCGGAAAACAGTGCCAGGAGAGTGCTCGAGGATTCGGAGGTGTTGGTGCCCCTGGAGGGACTTATCGATATCGAGAAGGAAAGGGAAAGAATCAAAAACGAATTAACCGAAGTGGAAAACGATCTGGACTCTACACTTCGAAAGCTGAACAACGAAGACTTCCTGAAGAAGGCGCCAGACGAAGTAGTTTCTAAAGAAAAGAAGAAAAAAGAAGAATTTCTGGCGAGGAAGGACCGGCTGGAAACCAACCTGGTCGCCCTGGAGGATAATTGACAAAAAACCCGGACGACCCATTTGAGTTACTCCATAGCCTGCCGAAGTACGACGTAAAGCCCGGTCTGGAGAGGATAGAATTCCTCCTGAAGGAACTGGGAAACCCAGATCAGAACTTTAAATCGATTCACATAGCGGGCTCGAACGGGAAGGGCTCGGTGGTTGCTATGTTGTCCGGCGTCATCGGCCAGAACCACCGGGTGGGAGAATTTCTATCTCCTCCGCTAAGAGGCTTTTCCGACAGGATAGTTGTCGAAGGGGACCCGATAGATAAGTCCTCAATTATCGAGGGCGCCGGGGAAGTTGCCGGGCCGATTCAGGAACTTAGACGAAGAGGAAACGAGCCGAGTTTCTTCGAATCTGTTACAGCACTCGCGGCATGGTATTTCGCCCGGGAAGAGGTCGATCTCGCTCTGCTCGAAGCAGGGCTTGGAGGGAGATACGATGCCACCAATCCGGTCGGTACACCGGTCCTCTCCTCCGTGACGTCGGTCGATCTTGAACACCAGAATATCCTTGGAGGTTCGTTAGAAGAGATTGCCGGCGAACTCGCGGGAATAGCGAAAAGGGACAGGCCGCTGGTGGTCGGGCCCTCGAAAAACCTGCCCGAGAGTATTTTCCGGGAAGAATGCCGGGGTAAAGGGTGTAAAATCGTCAGGGCGGAAGAAAAAACGACGGTTAAAATACGTGACTTCGACTGGGACCGTTCTCGATTCGAAGTACATAAAGTTCCCATAGGAGGGCTGGACAGGCAAACGTTAGAACTAGGCCTGGCGGGGACCTACCAGGAAAGAAATCTCAGGACCAGTTTAACGATTTTAGGAGAACTCCTCGACACGGAATTCTCAGCAGAGGTAGGTCACATCAAAACGGGCCTGAGGAACGCCGACTGGCCCGGTAGGTTTCAATTGCTGGAAGAAAACCCTCACCTCCTTGTCGACGGGGCCCACAACGAGGCAGCAGCGGCCCTGCTGGCAGAGGAGCTGAAGCGGTATATTCCGCTGCGCCCGAATGGGTCTGAAATAAAGCTCGTTTTTAGCGGACTAAAAGACAAGGACATAAAGGGGATGCTATCAGCACTGGATCCCGTGGTGAATGAAATTTACCTGACCGAGCTTGATCTATCCCGAGCCGTCCCGCTCACAGCTTTAGAGAGGTGGGCGAAACAAATCGGGCTAAGCTACAGAAGTATTAAGAAACCGGAAAAAGCTATCAGAATTGCAAAAAGGAGAGCAAAACCGGAAGATTTAATATGTGTCACCGGCTCTCTGTATCTCGTTAGGGAGGCATTAAGAAGTGAATCTTGAAGAGAGGCTGGAAGATATCCTGGAAGGCACTATACCCGGACACGTGGCTATCATACCCGATGGCAACGGGAGATGGGCTCACAATCGGGGCCTGGAAAGGACGGAAGGCCACAGACAGGGAACGAAAAGGGCGGAGGACCTTATAGAATTCATCGCGAAAAAGCTTCCGATAGATTTCCTCACTTTTTACACCTTCTCCACGGAAAACTGGTCTCGCCCGGACAGCGAGGTGAAATTCCTCATGTCGTTACTAAAAGATCTCCTCGGAAAACGGGGCGGTAAATTGCTGAAAAACGACGTCAGGCTAAAAGTTATCGGGGATATAGATGGCCTCCCCGAAAGAACGGCAAAAGTCGTAAGGAAAACAGTGGAGAAAACCTCGGACAACGATGGACTCCGGCTTATACTGGCTCTAAATTACGGGGGCAGGCAGGAGATCCTAACTGCCGTAAGGGAACTGGCCTCGCGGGTAACCGGAGGAGCACTGTCCAGCGACGAGATAACTGAAAAAGTCTTTCAGTCCCACCTCTACACCTCCGGTGTACCGGACCCGGACCTCCTGATAAGAACGAGCGGGGAAAGAAGGATAAGCAATTTCATGCTATGGCAGCTCGCCTATACGGAGATCTGGATAACGGAAGAGTTCTGGCCCTCGTTCAAGCCGGAGAATTTCCTGGAGGCAATATCGGACTTCCAGCAGAGGGAGCGACGCTTTGGACGGGTAGACAAAGGTAAGAACGATCAGTGAACACGCTAACCAAACGAATAACTACCTCGGTAATTGCGGCCCCAGGTATACTGGCTCTTCTTTTCTTCGCGAAACGGGAAAATTTCCCCTGGGCAGTAGGTCTATTCCTTGCCGTATCCGCTGTAATAGGGACGGCGGAGTTCGCAAATTTAATCAGGGAATACGGAATAAAGGTGAGGATAATCCCGACATCGATACTGGCCGGTCTCGCCTTCTTTGCTTATTCTCTGGTTGGACCAAAATACGGGAATCTAATAGGCCTTAGTACTCTGGCGGTGTCGGTAATTAACAACCTGGGACTCAGGAGCGGACGCGAAAACCTAAAGGCCGTGCTTGCGGGTATTCTTGCCCTCGTTTACGTACCAGGGCTACTCCACTATTTCTACCTCATTTACCTTGCCGAAAGCGGTATTATTCATGCGATAAACCTGTTATTTATTGTCTGGGGATACGACTCGGGAGCTTATATTGCCGGAAGATTCTTCGGGAGCAAAAAAATCGCTCCCGAAGTTAGTCCGAACAAGACGATCGAGGGGGTCGCCGGGGGGTTAATCGTAGCTTTTCTCGGAGCGTCGCTGTCACCAATCTGGGTACCTTATATAAAGTGGTTACCTCATATCGGGTTGCTTGCAGTACTTGTCGGGCTGGCTACTCAACTGGGTGATCTGACCGAATCCTGGTTTAAGAGGTTGGCGGGTGAAAAGGACTCGGGGAGTATTTTTCCCGGCCATGGAGGTATACTGGATAGAATAGACGGGCTACTACTCGCCTTGCCCGTTTTCTACTTCTATTTTCACTTTATCTTAAAATTCGTGTAGGGGGTGATCGCTATTAGCATCGAAGACCTCGCCGAGGGCACGACGGAAACTGAGACGCCGATAGCCGTATGGCTTGACGACGAAACAAACGAGATAATTTTCCAATACGGCTACGCCAGCGTAAGTATGCCCGTGGAGGATTTTCGTGATTTCCAATCCATGCTGGAGTCCGCCCGGGACAAGCTTGAATTCGAATGACTTTATCCGAACGCCCTTTAATATTATCATTCTATCGAGGATATTTACTGTAGGTACACGGATCATTAAAATTTGAGTTGGTTTCCCGATTGATCCGGGAATATTCGTTTTAGAAAAGATTGAGAGGTGACTTAATTGGGCTTGCAGAGGTTCTTGTTTCGAGTAAAAAACAAACAGATAGAAAGCGAGGCAGAGACGATGCTTTCCAGCTTGGGAATAGAAGACGTAGAAGTACGAAGGGACGAAACGGTGAAGGAGGCCTGGCTCGAGGACTACGAGGTTGGTAGGACGATTTACGGGTTGGACGAAATAGAGGAGTATCTCGAAGACATCATAAATTCCTAAAGTTTGACCGCCCAGTGATTTCGGGTACTCCGGAGAAACAAGTTATACCTTTTTGCCGGTTCAATCGTAATAAACTGAGCTACTTCGGATCAACAGTGACGAATTATTCGTCGGGGAGATCGGCTGAGAAAATATCGACCGACGGGTCAAACCCACTGGAACTTGACGGAGGAGTTAATGCCGAAGCTATATTTGTTGCTTGGAGTTTCACTTATAGCGGCCGGGATCATCATAGGACTAACTAGCAGCCCCGGAGGTGGGTACTACCAGACAGGAACTGCAAGCTGGTACGGGCCAAACTTTCAGGGCAACCCCACCGCGAACGGAGAAGTTTTCGATATGAACGAACTCACCGCCGCTCATAAAAGCCTTCCTTTCAATACCAGAGTTAAGGTAGTCGATCTCTCATCTGGAAACGAGGTAGTAGTAAGAATAAATGACCGTGGTCCGTTCATAAAAGGTAGGATAATTGACCTGTCCCGGAGGGCCGCCGAAAAGCTGGGAATCATCGATTCGGGTACGGCGAAAGTCGGGTTGAAGATAGTTAAATGGGGCGACTAAAGCTAATAGCACGGTTCAAGAACACGAACCAGAGGTCATCTTACCAATCAACCAGAACAATAATTGTGTAATTGAAATGACCGAAAGCGTAACCAACGAGCGAACTTATCGGGATCTAGAATTCGAGAAACTAAAGAATATCGTAAAGGATTTCTCCGTCTCCTCGCTCGGCTCTAAACGGATTGAAGAACTAGCTCCGAGTTCCGATCGGCAAGAGATAGAACAACAGCTTTCCAAGGTCGAGGAATGTCGCGGTCTGTTAGAAAAACCGGAACCGTTCAAACTGGGAGAGATTTCCGAGTTCAAGCCTCTAATTAAACAGGCTGAGGAGCATCCTCCCCTCGAGGCAACCGATTTCCTTGAAATAAACGGTACTCTTGAGGTCGGCCAGGAGACAAGACAGTATATACTTGACCAGCCGGCGGACGAGACCACTTACCTTGCGGAACTGGCGGAAAATATCCACCCTCTGGAAGACCTGCAAACGGAGATCAAATCGAAGATAGACCGCAGGGGCGAGATTCGGGATACGGCTACCGCCAGGTTATTCAATTTGCTCAAGGAAAAAAGAGAGATCGAATCGGAGATCAAGGAAAATCTCGAAGGTTTTCTTGAAAACCACAAAAACCTTATTCAGGATAGAGTAGTCGTTCAAAAATCTAACCGTCTGGTCGTACCTCTTATTAGTTCGGCAAAAGAGAGGGTGGATTGCGTAATCCACGGGAGTTCAAATTCCGGTAGAACGCTATTCGCCGAACCGTCATCCGCCGTCAAACTGAACAACAAACTGAAGGACCTTACCTCGGAAATCCTTGAGGAAAAAAAGAGAATCAGGCGAGAATTAACCGAACTATTTAAAAAGCACAAGTGGGAATTGAACCAGAATCAGAAAATCTTGGGAGAACTTGATTCCATCTACGCCAGAGCTAGGTTTTCCCAGCGACGTTCCTGCTCATCGCCTAAACTTACCGACGACGACGGTATCGCCCTAATCGACGCCCGCCACCCATTACTTGATCAGGACGAGGTCGTTCCCATAACGATTAAATTCGGTCGAACCGAAAAAGGAGCGACGATCACGGGACCGAATACGGGAGGGAAGACGGTAACCCTGAAGACCATCGGCCTTTTTACGCTCATGGTCCAATCGGGTATTCCAATCCCCGCCCACCAGGACTCCCGAGTGGAAATCTACCACCACGTTTTTAGCGATATCGGCGACGAGCAGAGCATAGAACAGAGCCTTTCGACGTTCTCCTCTCACATGGGTAACATAGTGGGAATTTTTGAAGAAATGGACTCCGAAAGTCTCGTACTGCTGGACGAACTGGGCGCCGGGACCGATCCGGAAGAGGGAGCGGCACTCGGGCTGGCTATTCTCGAGACTTTACTGGAAGCAGAGACAAGATTTGCGGTCACGACCCATTTCACCGCCATTAAGAACTTCTCCTTCAACCATCCTCAGCTGGCCACCTTTTCGGTGGATTTTGATCCCGAAGAACTCGTTCCTACCTACCACATTCTCGAGGGAGTTCCCGGAAAAAGTAACGCTTTCATAATTGCTTCTCGACTGGGTTTAGGGGACGAGATAATCTCCAAGGCGGAGGAATTTCTGGACGAGGGAAAGATTCAGGCTGAAAACATCATCAAGGACCTGGTAAAGGAGAAAAGAAAGATAAGAAAGAAAGGAAAGGAAATTGACGAAAAACTCACGAAGGCCAAGAAAGTCAAGCAAAAATACGACGAGAAACTGGATAAATTGCAATCCGACCAGAAAAACGCCCTGAGGTCCGAACTTAGGACCCTGGATAAGTTTATCGAAAAAGCAAAAAGAGAGATTGAAAAGGCCATATCCAGTGCCCGCAACTCGGACGAGGAAGGAGCCAGAGAGGCTTTAAAGAATGTGAAAGAACTGGAAGAAAAGATAGAAAAAGGCAAGGAAGCCCTCAGTAAGGAAGAAACACAACCTTCTCTGAAGCTAGAAGAACTGAAACCGGGTCAACCTGTATCGGTGAAAAGCACCGGAGGGACGGGTGAAATAGTGAGAGTAAAGAGCAAAGAGGAGATCGAAATCTCGGTAAACGGTATGAAGCTTACCACCGAGCTTTCCGACCTTAGAAGACCTCCCGAAAAAGCGAGAAAACCCGGTAATAAGTCAGAAAGCAAAGTAAATTACAGCAAATCTTCGGGACCGGCTGGATTCGAAATAAACGTAAGAGGAATGACCGTTAGAGAAGCAATTCGGGAAGTGGACAAATACGTGGATCGACTTATCAGGTCCGAGAGATCGAAAGGTCGAATACTCCACGGTAAAGGGTCAGGTACCCTCAGACGAAACATTCGAGACCATCTAAGGTCCTCTAACCTGATAAAAAAGTGTTACGGCCCTCCACCGTCCGAGGGGGGCGAAGGAGTCACTGTCTTCGAGCTATAGGGAAAATCCCTCCCTTTTTCCTCCCTTGAACAAATAGCATCTATCAATTATAATCTGTCGAATTTATGATATTAGGGTTCTTGGAATATAGATTAAGAAATTTTTTATTTTTTAGGCCAATCATATATAAATCTATAAATTTTTACAAAATATTTACAGTTACCTGGTAATATTCTAAGAAGATATCGAACGCCGCATAACTTGAAGAGGGTAAAAGCCCGGATGCGGCGCCGGGAAGTCCGTGACATGGTGTCGACCATAGATTAGGGTTCATAGCCCGACGGTCCAGGGTTTGTAGCGCTCCTCAGCCTCCTTGGAAGCGTCAATTTTTCCCAGACCGGTCAAGGTTGCTGTTCGAGTCAGCACGGGCAAGGGAAACCTGGCCCTCTTTGTATTGGTTTGCTAGGTTCCCGTCGTCTCGTTAACCATCCCCAGGCCAAAAAATAAGACGAGTCCAATAGCGATAATCGTATCGCCGAGGCTAAACGCGGTGGAAAATGGAAACCACTTAGGTAGATACAACCAATCTCCCAAAAAATCTAAAGCTGTCGAATCACTCATTTCTATTACATTACCATAAGTACCATTCTCAAGCAAACTTTTCGCTACCCCGCTCTCACCAGCCCTTTCCAGGCTCTTAACAGAGGCTGGCATGTAGCCTCCATTAATGCCGATCACAAGTAGGTTCAACGTCATCCCTAGACCCATAATCGGAATCTGCCAGACCCCCCAGTTCAATATAACAAAAATGAAAAGGATAAAGTAGGAGGCTAGATGAAATAATTCCGTCCCGAACGTTATGAGCGGTTCTTCGGAAAACAGCGGGAAAACCAGTAGCTGAATTATTAGAGCAATTGATACCAGCCATAAATGGCTAATCCCCATCTTCTCCAGGTTGGCTATGCTACCTCCTCTAAGCAATCCAACTAATACTCCCCCGACAACCCCCCATAATAATAACATCTTTTTTTACTCTCCCGGTTGAGATTCCACTACCGCCAGCAGGGCATTAACAATTTCGGGGTCGAGTTTAACCCCGGACATCTCCTTTATTTCTTCAAGTGCCTCATCCTTTGGAAGTGGTCCTCTATACGGTCTTTCCGTCCTCAGTGCGTTCCATACGTCAGCTACCGCCACTATCCTTGAACCGAGTGAAATGTCTTCCTCCTCCAGTCCATCCGGGTAACCGCTCCCGTCCCAGCGTTCGTGTTCGTGTCTAACAATATCTACGGCCCCCTCGTAAATCTTTAACCCGCTTAAGATATCCGCACCCAGTTTTGGATGTTCCTTCATTT
>JAGXKX010000001.1 GCA_018335015.1 Candidatus Bipolaricaulota bacterium | reverse complement strand
AATGGATTAATCAGTAGTCGACGTGCTGGAACGAACTAATGGAGTCCTTGTTCGGTTCGGTCCTTTGATTCTCCGACCGGGATAAAATATCATAAAATCAGTAAAGCTGACTCGTCATTTAAATTTATAACAGAGGAGGTCAACTATGAAATACAGGGAATTTGGAAAAACGGGATGGGAGGTAAGTGAAGTCGGACTCGGTACCTGGGCCCTGGGTAGCGATGCATGGGGCGATGTAGACGAGAATCAGGCACTTGAGGTTCTCGAGGAAGCGATCGACCAGGGAATAAACTTCTTCGACACCGCGGACGTCTACGGTGACGGTACCAGCGAGAAAAGGATAGCGAAGGTTCTCCAGGAAACCGACGAGCGAATTTACGTAGCGACAAAATTTGGTCGCCGGGTGGATCCCCACGTATCCGAGGGTTACAACAAGGAAAGCCTGGAGAGGTTTCTCGATAGATCCCTGAAAAACCTCGGGGTGGACACGATTGATCTAATTCAGCTCCACTGCCCACCGCCGGAAGTCTACTACAGGCCCGAAATCTTCGAAGCGCTCGAGGAATTCGTCGAAAAGGGTAAGATTCAGTATTACGGGGTCAGCGTAGAGAAGGTAGAGGAAGGGCTCAAGGCGATAGAATACCCGGGACTGGCCAGCGTTCAGATTATTTTTAACATGTTTCGGCAGAGACCGGCCGACCTTTTCCTCGACCAGTGCAGGAAGAAAAACGTGGCGATAATTCCCCGAGTTCCCCTGGCAAGCGGGCTATTGACCGGCAAGTACGGCAAGGACGCCGATTTTCCGGAGAACGATCACCGGAACTTCAACCGAAACGGTGAGGAGTTTGACGTGGGTGAGACTTTCGCCGGAGTGGACTTTGAGACCGGCCTGGAAGCAGTGGACAGACTCGAGAAAGTGAAGCCGGAAGGCTACTCCATGGCTCAAATGGCTATAAAATGGATACTGTCCCACGACGAAATAAGCGTAGTAATTCCCGGGGCGAAAAGTAAACAACACGTTAGGGATAACGCCAGAGCCAGCGACCTGCCGGAGATGCCACCCGAGGTAACACGCGAGGCAAGAGACGTATACGAAGAACTAATAAAAGAGCAGGTCCATCATCGCTGGTAATTATACAATAGCCCCGGCTGTGGTGCCGGGGCTATGTGTTCATAAAAATTATCTCTGCTCAAATATTTCACCGTCGTATGAAGGCGGAACTTAACTCAAGAAGGTTAACTTTATTTATTTTTTTCAAGCTCGCTGCTCTTTACCCGGCTGCCGAGATAACCTCTACTATTAAGTTTCAAAGGTTAAATCAGTTGCCAGGTAAGCGGGCAGTGAGCAGTTATTTGCACAAGAAGAATAAACTTGCCGTTGGTGAAAGTATTGAGTTTTAATCTCCCAGTTCCAAACTACTATCCTCTTTCACAGCGTTGAGGACAATCGACGTGTCCGCCCGTTCGACCGCTGAAAAGTTGAGCATCCGCTTTATCTCTTTATTCATGCTCTCCCGACTGTCGAACTTTCCGATCACGAGGATGTCGAATTCCCCGGTTATTTCGTAAACGTGGGTTAAGCTGCCTTCATCTTTGAGCCTTTTTACTATATCCGTTATCTTGCTGCCCTTTGCCTGAATCTTGGTAATAGCTGTAAGATCGAATCCCAGTTTTTCGTAATCTACCGCCGGTTTGAACCGTTTGATTATCCCGTCTTCTATCATTCCATCGAGGTGGTTGCTTACGGTCGATGGAGAAACATCCAGCTCCCGGGCAACCTTTCTTATCGACTTTCTTCCGTCCCTCATGAAGGACTTCAGGATTTCTTTATTTAACTTCTTTTCGTTCATTTCCCCTCCTCTAAGGAACTCTCAATATAATCTCAATAACTACTACGATTATACGATTATGGAGAATAAAATCAAACAAATTGGCAACTTTCTACTATAAACCTTGACAAATGTCTAATCTATCTTATAATCCTTCTATAAGTTTATACTACCACAGCCGGAGGTCGATTTAAGGTGGCAGAAGAAGTAGACAAGACAGATATAGAAGATGCGGTTTTTTCCCTCGAAGAAAAAGACGTTAAGTTCATTAGACTCCAATTTACTGACATACTCGGAATACCAAAAGACGTAGAAATAACTCTGGACGAATTACCCAAAGCTCTGGAGGAGGGTATTGCTTTCGACGGGTCCTCGATAGAGGGGTTCGCGAGAATATGTGAGTCGGACATGTACCTCCACCCGGACCTGGAAACGTTGAAGATCTATCCCTGGTACTCTACCACGAGCGAGGGAGAAGAATACGGGAACGCGAGGCTGATCTGCGACGTTCACATGCCTAACGGGGAACCTTTCGAAGGAGATCCTCGTTACAGGCTGAGAAAGGTTCAGAGGGAGGCCGGTGAAGAGGGCCTAAGGATGTTTGTGGGAGCGGAACCAGAGTTCTTCATGTTCAGGAGAAACGGGGAAGAAGAGCTCAGGAATAACTCGACCGCGTTGCACGATCAGGGTGGTTATTTTGACTTAATGCCCGTTGATAAAGGAGAAGAGGCGCGAAAGGACATCGTGATAAGCCTGGAAAAAATGGGATTTGAAGTCGAAGCCGCTCACCACGAAGTAGCTTCAAGTCAGCACGAAATCGACTTCCGATACGGCGAGGCGACAACACTTGCCGACCATCTTATTACCTTTAAAACCACGACGAAAACAATAGCGTTAAAGCACGGGTTAAATGCCACCTTCATGCCCAAGCCGTACGCGAAGATTAACGGTTCGGGCATGCATACCCACATTTCTCTGGAGGAGGATGGTGAGAACTGCTTCTATCAGCCGGACAATCCTTACGAACTTTCGGACAAGGCGCTGTACTTCATAGGTGGGCTAATAGAGCATATAGGCGCTCTTACAGCTCTGTCCAACCCGACTATTAACTCTTACAAGCGTCTGGTTCCAGGCTACGAAGCACCGGTAAATATATCCTGGGGTCGACACAACAGGTCGGTGCTCATAAGGGTTCCACACACGAGCACTCCCGAAGTCTCTACCAGGATAGAATTCAGAAGCCCTGACCCTACGGCAAACCCTTATCTGGCGTTTGCCGGTATCCTCAAAGCCGGTCTTCACGGAATTGAAGACGAGATCGAGCCTCCCGAACCGGTCGAAGAGGACCTCTACGAAATGAAAGCTGGTACCAAGGCAGATCGGGGCATCAGCTCTCTGCCCGGTAGCCTGTCCGAAGCCCTTGAGGAACTGGAGAAGGATGACGTTATTGCAGAGGCTATAGGCTCTCACATTATGGAAAATTACCTGAGGGCAAAACGGACCGAGACTCGGGAGTACCAGGTAAACGTTACCGACTGGGAGCTGGAAAAGTACATGAAGTACTATTGAAACTTTCTTAAATAATCAGGGAGGGCTCCCATGCCCTCCCTGTGTTTACATAAGATTCAAATTTTTCACCTTCGACTGAAAGAGAAACTCAATTTATGAACGTTGACTTTATTTTATACTGGGTGCTCTCTGCCCCTTACCCGGCTACCGGATTTTGTCTACTGGCAAGTTATAAAAGCTAAATCAGTTGCCAGGTAAGCGGCAGAGAGCAATTATTTGGAAAAGATGGCTAAATCTTTCGTGAGTGAAAGAACTGGGAGAGAATGACTTCGCTGGTTTGACTAAGTTCCAGGCAAACTAACTTCCGCAATAACCGGCAGATGATCGGAAATATCAAGTGTATCTTCCTGCCTTACGTAGTGCTCGCCAAGAGAAAGATTATCCGAAAGAAAGAAGTAGTCTATTGTCTTGTTCGGGCTTTTTATATCGGGATCGTTGGGGAAATGTGTATACCAATCTTCCGGACTTGCCCCGTTGACTTCTTCGTAGCCGGGCACCGCTCGATACTCGTCGAAAAGAGGTTTTATTACCTCGCTCCCCTTTCTCTCCACCTTGGGTCCAGGCGGTTCCAGGTTAAAGTCTCCGCCGATAACCCAGGGATTGCCATTTGATGATTTTTCGTTCAGTAGTGATTTGATTTCTTCGACCTGACGACTCCTGACGTCGGATCCAAAAGCAAACGCCGTCAGGTGAGTATTAAATACCACTAGGTCCTTTACCGAATCCCGGGGAAGCACGACTTCCAGTACCGCTCGTTTGAGATCGAACTGTCTTACGAACCAGTTATCCGGTTTCAGGGCGAGTTGATATCGGACGGCGGACTCGATTTTATACCTGGATATCACCGATAGTTTCATCCCTACCGATCCAAGAATTTTTGGATGAGGCGAAAAAGCCGCCTTCCAGTAAAAGGCGGAGGCATGGGAGCCGTAATCGTCTGGCAGTCGGGCGAGCAGATTATTCAACTGGTCTTCGTGATCCGTTCGTTTTGCTCCGTCGTCAACTTCCTGAAGGAGTATTATATCCGGATTTTCTTCTTTTATTACTCGGGTCACTTCTTCCGTAGTCCGAATTATATCCTCAGAGGTGGGCCTCGTATCGGAACCTCCTTCGTAGTAAAAGTAGTAACCCTTCCCCGCTATGAACTGGACGTTCCAGTTCAGAATCTTTATCTTTTCCCCTTGAGGTACAAGTGGTGCATATTCCCGATTGGTCAAGGGGGCGGATTCAACCTGATCCGGCTGGTGCGTAGATAAATAGACCCAGCCGACGAAAGCGGCAAAAAGAACTACCAGGACGCAGACGGATATCGCGGTTACTTTTGCGATTTTTTTGTAATTAATTTCAACCTGCTCCCTTTGATTGAGATTATTGGATTCACGAAGGCTGGCAAACCTTCTAGCCTTCCCGGTCGCATTATACAGCAACCTGGTTTGGAAAAACAAAATTATTGGTGATAAGCCTCAAGCCCCGGTAATATTAAGTTCATGATTCTGGGAATTTCTTTCGTTCTAATGTCAGCCATACTGTGGTCCGGTTCATTCACCCTCAGAAAACGGGGCCTTATCGCCGAAAGTTGGAAAAAATACGACTCACCGTTAGAATCCCCATAGAAGAAAGGAGGAACCGTGATCAATAACATAAAACCAAAAGTACTGTTAAGCAAGTGCATAGGCTTCGATTCCTGCCGGTTCAACGGCGGAATAATATCGAGCGATGTCGTAGAGAACCTAAAAAATTACGTAGAATTCGAGCCGGTATGTCCTGAGGTTGAGATCGGCTTAGGTGTACCTCGTAAAGCTTTAAGGCTAGTAGAAAAAGAAGGAGCACCGCGGTTAATCCAGACCGAGACTAGGAAGGACTGTACAGAAGAGATGAAGGACTACGCTTCGAACCTATTCTCCGAGCTCGACGAGATAGATGGAGCCATTTTGAAGAACAGATCTCCGAGCTGTGGCACCAACGACGTCAAGCTGTACGACGACCTGGACAAATCGGGAGTACTGAAAAAAGTTCCCGGTATATTTGGTGGAGCCGTCGTTGAAGAATATCCCTTGAAACCGGTGGAAAACGAAGGGCGATTGAGGAACTTCCGGATCAGGGAGGATTTTTATACGGCTTTATTCGCTCTGGCTCGATTCAGAAAACACGTCCTCGAAAATGAATCCATGAAAGCGCTTACCGATTACCAGGCGAGGCACAAATTCCTGCTGATGACTTACGATCAGGAAACAATGAGAAAAATGGGCAAAATTGCCGCCAACCGAGAGGAAAAAGAGGTTGGGCAGGTTATAAAAAATTACCACGAGCTTTTAACCCAGGCCCTGTCCGAATCCCCCTCGCCCGGAACCCACGTCAATACACTTGAACACTCCTTCGGCTACTTCTCCGACGAGCTTAACTCTCAGGAGAAGTCCTTATTCCAGGACTATATTGAGGACTACAGAGCTGGAAAAGTACCACTCAGTTCGTTAATCAGTCTGGTTCGGTCCTGGATCGTCAGGTTTAACGTGGAGTACTTGAAGGATCAGAGGTACTTCGATCCCTACCCGCACGGGTTAGTGGAGATTAGTGATTCCGGGAAAGGGCGGGAATTATAACGTGCTTTACACAATATTACACAATTGACTAAAGAAGTCGAAAATTGGGGCATAAACCGTATATTGTATTTGGACGGGAGGATGGTTTTTCCAATTCGTGCCGTTTGTCATGTATATATAAAGGGCTCCCTGCCTTTTTTAGATTACCTTTATCGTTGGATTTTATTAATTCCGACTTGTCCTTTTGGGTCGATTTCTAAGACTTAAACAGGGCGGAGGACAATTGACCTGCGCCCTGTCTAAGAGCATAAAAAATGAATCTATTTTCCTAGGATTTTTTGTGACAGAGCCACCAGTCGTAGCACTCGATTTCGCCTCTTTCTTCCTGCTTTCTTCGCTTTTCGATCATTTCTTCGCTACCAGCAGGGGGCGATATAACGTCGTCACCCACCAATTCGTTGTCAGGCCAGTTTGCCGGAATTGCCACGCCCTCTTCTTCAGCTTTCTGGAATCCCTTGATTATTCTAAGGAATTCGTCCATGTTTCTGCCAAGCTCGGCGGGATAGTAAAGTATGGATCTTATTTTCGATTCCGGATCCACAACAAAAACGGCTCTCACGGTTGCTGTACCGCCTGTGTGGTGGAGAAGCCCAAGTTTTTCAGCTACTTTCCCCCTCCCGTCCGCGATTATCGGGAACTCAATTTCTTCACCCAGGTTGTCCTTAATCCATTCCGTCCATTTTAAGTGGCTGTGGACCTGGTCAATGCTCAGTCCTATCAGCTCGGTATTTAGTTCCTTGAATTGGTCGTAGCGCTTCTGGAATGCATAGAATTCTGTCGTGCAGACGGGTGTAAAGTCCCCGGGATGAGAGAAAAGCAAGAACCATTTCCCTTTGTATTTATCAGGCAATTTGAAAGTGCCGTGGCTTGTATTTACTTCAAGGTTCGGAAATTTATCCCCTATCAGAGGCATATTTTCCTGCTCGCTCATTTTAATCAACCTCCTAGTTGATTTTTTGAATTAAAAATGTTTACTAAACTATAATTATTTTAACTAAAAGTTTTTATTCTTGCAAATGATAAGTATCCTCGTTTTTCTTCCTTCTATATCTATCAAAAGTTTTTGAAAATTTGATGGTTTAACGATTACTCAATTTGTTAGAACAATTTGCCGACCAAGAAAAATTGCCTTTCCAGGTCCCGTGATTCCGTGACTTCGAACCCTGCTTCCGTCATCAATTTACTTATGTGTTCCCGGGAAAAGTAGCTTTCCGGCCTACCGGTCGAGGCGCCTTCCTTCCAGTCGGCAAGAATTATATTGCCCGGTCTCTTTAGCTTTTCCGGGACGCCTTCGAAAAACTCGGAGACGTCGCCGAAATGGTGCAGGCTATTTATGCTGTAAACGAGGTCGAACTTTTCTTCCAACTCCCCGACACTTTCTGCTTTTAAAATCGTGCAGTTCGTATCGGCATCTTCTCTCTTCGCAGGAGAAGGGTCAATCCCGACTCCGCTGATATCGTGATGCTTTGTTATCTGGTTGAGGAAAGACCCGTCACCACAGCCGACGTCAAGGATTCTGAATCCGTGTTTTATCAGACTTTCTAGCTTTTCGTAAACTTTTTCGTCTCCTTCCGTTTTGGAATCCATCATGATCACCTTCTTTTTCATGGAGTTCCGGTTAATTATAAAGCACTTAAGCTAGAACCTTGTTCTAATGGGGTTTTACCAGCTAATGAAAGATTGAAATTTATCGCTTATCATTCTAAGACCATCATTCAGGCAAAATTTCGAAAGAGTCCAGTATCCGCTCGAAGTATTCTTGATTTGCTTCATCGAAATCTTCCGAATTGGCACTGACAGTTATCCGGTAAAGGTTCCCCCGGGTGATTAGACTTACGGTCTTAGTTTTTCGGGTCTGCTCAGTTTCGTTTTTGCCCCCGGTTTTTGATATGTAGTCAATATGAGTAGACTCTGTAACAACAGCCGGGATCCCTTCGAGCTCGCCGCGATAGATACTTTCGTAACCGGGTGGGAAAAACTTATTGGACAATTCCACGTATTGCTCGTACTCATTGAGGGTTACAGGTGAGTTTACCTCGTTTGCCACTACTGATATAGAGGTTGCCTTCCAAAGATCTTCGCTGCTGGTGGCCCTAAAGAATATCTCTTTATGATCTTTTGGTTCTTTGTTTTTCTCTTCCTTTGGAAAAACCTTCTCCCAGCTTTTCGGATAACTTATCTTAAAGCCGAATTCTTCGTTCGAATAAGGTTTCATCTCAACTGGTTGGGTTTCGGCGTAATCAGAGAAGTTGTTAGGATCGGACCCTTGATCGATGAATTCAATCTCTTCCAGGTTGAGGTCCACTATGGCGGCCCTCCCCCCGTAACCGTGGATCTCGTCGTGCCCGCGAACTATGATGTATCGCGTTTCTTCCGGTGTCCTTATTGTGTCAGACCGAGTAAACTCTCTTGTTCCGTGTGCGTGGAGTAGATCCCGTCGACCTAGATTAACTCCATTCAGGGTTTCTACCTGCCACCAGTTGGCGTAGCCGTCCTCGCCCTCGTCGTCATGGTAGAGAGTCACGTTAAATCTTAATTCTCGATCGCCCCCCGACCGGGAATAATTGACGCCCATTACGTTCGCTTCGGCAAGATCGAGTTGCTCGTCTGTTACCTGGGGGTTTGCAATACCTCCGGGTACAGCTATGAACGCGGCTATCACAACTACTAAAGACAAGATTGGGGTTTTTCTCATAATAACCCTCCTCTAAATATGCTCTAAAGTTAGTTAGATTCTAATTGAAGGTGACCTTTATGTAGCCTACTTTCCACCAATATTATAGATTACCGGCAGAGACAACAAAACGCTCATTAAATTTGCTAACCAGGCATATTAAGTCTGTTTCTCGAGGCGCACGAAGATCTTTTAAACTATGAAGTGGTCGTGAAACAATAACCACCTGATAGATGGTGTCAGGAATTAATATTTATAGTTGCGCCACGGGACTTTATCCGTAAAGTATATACTGCGGGGGTGAAAGTTTGAAAAAAACTATAACCATAACTTTTTGCATTGTTATTGCGCTGGTACTGGCAGGTGCACCGATCGGTTTAAGTCAGGAGGATTTTTCCGCCGACCTACTAATCGAGGAGCTTAATAGAGCTGAAAACCTGATAAACTCCGGAGAAATTTCCCAGGCGCTGGATTCTTTGTTAGGTGTTAGATCAATACTCGATAGCAAGATAAAGGAACTAAGCAAGGCTGCGGGCACAGAGACTGACCTGGGCCCTTCCGGTTCCAGAGTGAAAATAGGGTACGTAAACGCGAAGGAAGCCTTTACTGTCTTCACCCAGGCCGTAGAAGAAGAAAGAAAAAGTGCCAAGGAAAAGTCGGAGGAACTGATCTCCCTGAGGGAGGAAGTTCTCAAAGGCGAAATATCGGAAAGCGATTACAAGAGACAGAGAGATGTACTTCAGGCCGAAAGGCTAAAAGCTCAACTGGAAATAGATATAGCCATGCTGGATAAGATGCTTCAAGCAGAGGGATTCGAATCCGTTTCGGGCAGGCTATTTGATATAAAAGAGCAAGTTGGGCCGATAGTGGACGAGTTAGAAAAAGTATTAGAGGACATTAGAGAGGGCACGGCCGTTCCGGAGGAGGTCTCGCAGACGCTTTCGCAAATTCGAAGGCAGTACGATCAACTCGACAATCTGTTGACTAGCTTGATAGAGAAAAAGATATTTCAGATTACCAACTTGAGAGCTGAGGAGGAAGGTTACGATCTCGTCCTTCGACAGGAAAACGTCGTCCTGTACCGCAACAGTGATAAAATAGATGATCTGACGGAGATGACTAAAAAGGCACTGAGGGAGGAAATAGGCAGCAAATAATGGAATAATTCCCCAAATTCTAATCATGCAGGTACCTTTGAGAATTTATTTTGGCTTAGACCACGATCCTGGGCAGTTAATTGACAAGTTTGCTTGTTCGATATATCCTAATATTGAAAGGAAATTAAAAGGAGGTATTTCAATGTTCATTGGATCGGCGTTTGTGCTGGGGTTGTTTTGGTCTATGTGGGCTGTAGCTTTTCTTGCTTTCCTGGGTTGTGGTTGTGGGCCCTGTTGTTGATCAAGCCCGATACCCTATTTGGCCGCCATTATCTCCCTGGACCTAAAGCAGGTGGTTGCACCGAGAGCGGTTAGGATACCGATTCAGAATAATAGAGTCACATTACAATTCTGTTCAAGTAAAAGCCCGCTAAACCTGTTGTAAGACAGGGCGTGGCTGCCATAGTACCCATATTTACGACGCTCATTACTCTTCCTCTTTTACTGTCCTCAGTCGTTTTCTGGAGTAAAGTGTTGATTGGGATTTTGGCGAAAGAAGTCGAAACATCTACTCCGGCCAGTGTGAGGCTAAGAAAGCCGACCAAGATGATTGTTGGTAGTAAGAGTCCTTCGCTAACCAGGTAGAAAACGAGAACAGTATTATAGAGATACCTGCTCCAAATATCCCGAAACCCAGACTCTTGCCTCTATGGACTATAATGTTGCCGATAATCATGCTGCCGGCGACCATCCTCGCGGAGAGACAGGCAGCCATTACGCCGTACACGCTCTAACTAAGCCACAGGGTTTCCTTAATGAAGAAAGGAATAATGACGTTTATGGGTGCGGTGATAAAATTAATGGCAGCGGCAATTACTATCAGCCTTGAGTTGCCCTCGGTTTAATCGAGAGAACCTCCCTAAGTTTAATTGTCCGCTTAGCTGGGTATGGCAGCTTGGGCATTCGAGCTCCGTAACTCTTATATTCTGTCCGCGGACCGGGCATTTCCCATTTATTTTTTCTGACATTATTTATCTAAATATCAAATCATTCAAGATATGATTAATATATTTAATTAAATATTTAATAATTTTAATAATAACTTGAAGCTCTGAGGTAATGGAACACTTTCTCCTTGAGAATCCTATTATATCATTGCCCAATCGGGGTAGGCTTTGGGGCAGCTACAACTTTTGGAGAAGGAAAGGAGTGATTGAATAGGAGATAGAAAAGAGGAAACCACCCTAACATTGAGGGTGGTTTCCTATATTTGGCGTGCATTAATTTAACTGCAATCCGTCAGTCGAGGTATTTGTTGCCCTCCACTTCTATATTGCCGTAGAAATTAAAGTGGACGAACGGTTGCTCATTTCCATTTGGAAGAACTAACTTCGTGGGTAGAGGAACCTCTTCAGGGTGGCCCCCCGAGACCTTGGTCGGTGGCATGATGAAGTGGATTTCCAGTTTGTCCCTGTCGGCTATCCCGAACCCCAGTTCATTATCCTCGGTCCTCATCTTCGGGGTCAACATGACGTGGACTAGCCGTCTTTCGTCTAGCTTTTCTCCATTTCGATAGAAGTCACCTAAGCCCCAGAGGGTTACGTAGCTGAAGGTAGCGGGCATAAATGGTTCACCTATTCCTGTGGAACCATGCATCCAGACGTTTGTGGCTGCGCCGCCAAAGAACTGATGGTGAGGGCCGACGGGGATCAGCTTTTTCAGTACTACCCGGTAAGTGTTCTCCCCGGAAGGGTCCTCGAAGGTGGCCTCGAGGTCCGCTTTGTCCTCTGAGTTATTGCTATCGAATGGGGTCCTGTCCCATATAGTCAGAGATAGTTCTCCTTCTGAAGGGGCTACTTTATCGGAAAAAGGTCCCGGTTGTTTGGTCGTGGTAAACTTTTCTCCGTCCTCGCTTACTTTTCGGCCGGCCAGCGGTAAAGCCTCGAGCATCTTAGGTTGATCCGGGGTTCCGAATACTTCCGGGTCCAGCTTTCTGAGGCCGGGGTATATCCATAAACCTTCCCCACTCGCAGTAACGGTGGTCTTGGTTTCATCCATTGCTCCCAAGCTTACTATACCTACTCCGACAACCAGAGCGAAGGCCAGCGCGAAAACTGTAAGTTTCGTGATGATTTTTTTCAGATTCATGATTACCTCCTCGTAATCAAGTTAGTTTAATAGCGCTCCTATTTGCTTTCTTTCATTCTTCGAACTTTTCTTCGATGTTAACTATAGGGGGCAGGAAGGTAGAGTTATGTAACCTGGCTTACATCAGGGAAAGAAGGAAGGTCTTTCAGTTGTCAGTAGAGTGACGGTTGGCAGTTGATCAGGCTGGACAATGAGGTCTCCGGTGGAAAAATTGAGTTACTCCGACTCTAATTAAAAGGGTTGAAAAGAAGACGGGGGCAGGGGGCATAAGTTAATTTCTGGAGGCTCTTGCTTTTAATCCGTCTTTGTCTTTGACTAATATATTTTCTCTTCCCTTTTCTATTAACCCTTCGGATTCGAGTTCGTTTAGGTTGGCGGTGGTGGTTTCCCGGGTGGAGCCAATTAATTTTGCAATCTCCTCGTGAGTTAATGAAGGTTTTATTTTCACACCGTTCCGACCCTCTTCACCGTACTCTACCGCGAGTCTGTGGAGAGTCGTGGCCAACCTGGAAGGAACGTCTTTGAATAGAAGATCCGCTAGGCTGTTCTGAATCTCGCGCCTGTGTTGACCGATCTTTTTGGCGACGCTGAGTGATAATTCCGGGTTCTGTTCGGTAAAGTGAAGAAAATCTCGTTTTGAGACGGAACAGAGTACGACGTCGGCAATTGCTTCAGCCTTCAGGCTACGATCCTCTTCGCCAACTACCGACATCTCGCCAAACGGTTCCCCCTTGTCCAGGATTGAAACCGTAAATTCCTTGCCGGCTGGTCCCACGTAGGAAAGCTTCACCTTTCCCTGTTTTAAGAAGTATACCGATTCACTTGGCTCGCCGGGAAGATATATGAGTTCACCCTGGTTGAACTCGAGATCCTTTACCCAGGATCCAAGTTCTTCCAGCTGGTCTTCGTTTAACTGGGAAAGTAGGTCGAATTCTTTTAATTGCCATAGGACGTTACAAGTATTATGCATAGTATTAACTTTCGGATTTTAGCAAGTATCGGCTCAGTCATCAAGCAGAGCAAATAAATTGTTTAACGACTCCGCCAGCGTAGGGTGCGCGAAGACACCTTCTTTCATCTTCCTGAAGGAAAGTTCGCCCATCATTGCTATTTGTATTGCGGAAGCTATTTCACCGCCCTCGATACCGAGAATTGCAGCTCCCAGTATCTTTTCGGTTTCTCTATCTACGACTACTTTCATCATCCCTCTGGTCTCATCTACCTCCAGGGCCCGGGCGACGCTTTCCATGGGCATGGTCGCAACCTGGACGTCATAGCCATTTTTTCTGGCATCTTCCTCGGTTAATCCAATCCGGCCTAGTTGCGGGTCTGTGAATACGGTGTAGGGCACTGGCCGGTCTTTTATGGAACGGTTTCCGTTTTCAAATAAGTTGTCCCGTAAAACACGAAAATCGTCGTATGAGATGTGGGTAAAAGCAGGCCCACCTTTTACGTCTCCAAGTGCGTAGACTCCGTCCTGGTCGGTCTCCAGTCTTTGGTTGACTCTTATATTCCCCCTGTCGGTAGTTTCTACCTCGGTATTCTCCAGTCCGAGTTTATCCGTGTTGGGAGCCCGCCCCGCGGCCACCAGCAAATGGCTACCTGTTTCGGCCGTGGAACCGTTTGCAATTACTCTAATACCCTCTGTGACCTTTTCAACTTTTTGAACTTCCTTGTCAAGCAAGACTTCGACCCCGTCCTCTTCCAGTATTTCCCTGACTTCCTCCGCAACATCCTGATCCTCGTGAGTCAACAACTGAGCACTTCGCTGGAATATAGTCACTTCCGCTCCGAACCTCCGAAATGCCTGGCCGAATTCGACTCCTATATACCCACCGCCGATTATAAGTAGTTTCTCAGGCACCTCACCCAGTTCCATTATCGAGGTCGAGTCCAGATAGTCAACTTCATCGAGGCCCTCGATTGGTGGTGCTGACGGCCTGGCCCCAGTGTTGATAAAGAACTTTTCTGCTTCTACGGTTTGGTGTTTTTCGCCCTCTCCGGATATTTCGATGGTATAGGGTTCGGTAAACATGGCCTCCCCCCGAATCAAGTCCAGCCCCGGCTTCTTTTCGATCCGATTCAAATTACCTCTCCTGAAACTGTCTACGATATCCCTTTTACGTTTTCGGACCTTCGAAAGCTGAACCTCGACCCCTCCAGGGTTGACGCCGTATTCCTCGGCGCGACCGACGAGATGCGCAACTCGCGCGCTGGCGATCATCGTCTTCGTGGGCGTGCAGCCCTCGTTTACGCACGTTCCTCCGACGTGTTTACTCTCGATCAACGCGGTTTCAAGACCTTGTTCTGCCATGTAGAGGGAAAGGGGAGTGCCCCCCTGGCCGGAACCTATCACAACCGCGTCGTAGTTTGACTTCTGTTTATTGGAGTTCATATTTCTGCCTCCTCTATAAGGGCCCTCGTCAAAGAGCGCTCCAGAGCTTTTTCAAAACTTCTACCATTTCAATTCACCTACCATTCTAACCATTGTGATGGATAATTAATTTTCCTTTACCAGGTAGAACCACTTGCTTACCCAAAACTCCGTCTGACTCTTTAGTGAAAATTCACCTAAGGTTTACCTTATCAGTTTAACCGCTTGATGACAACAAACGCCGCTTGTTTCCTGTTTCGCAAACCCGTCCGGAAAAATTACCGGAAAAACCTCCTCGTTCGGGAAAAGAATTTAGGCCGCTTGATTTATCTAAAAGAGGTTCAGTCTTTTTGATTAAATTGACCATTACTAGTAAAACAACTAGACTTGTATACGATGTGAATCCGGAGATCAGGAAATTTAAAGAAACAGATCGGGATAAGGTAAGAAAAATTGCTACTTCCACTGTCACTGGATACCCCCGTTCCGACCTTAAACTGGTAGCAGACCTTTTGACCAACTATTATCTGAATTACGAGCCTGAACACCTTCTAATTGCCGAGGTAGAGGGACAGGTAGTGGGCTATCTCTCCGGTTGTTTTAATGGATCCCGCTGTAGGTGGATAAAAAGCACCAGAGTGATACCAAAGGCGATAGTGAAGGCTCTGTTCCGGAGAGAGATAGGTTGGAAGGAGGTTAGATACCTCGGGTCATTTATCTACGTGACTACCCACGGAGGTTTGAGGAACGCTCCCCCTTCCGGCTATCCGGCCCACTTTCACATTAACATCTCGGAAGGCTCGAGGGGGAAGGGGCTGGGAACGGAACTCGCGAATGAATTTATTTCCATGTTAAGAGAGGCCGAAGTAAGGGGGGTCCACGTTCGGGTAAGGCAGAACGACAGGAGAGCCAGCAGGTTTTTCCGGTCGCTTGGGTTTACCCGGGAGACTGGTTACCCGATACTGGTTGCAGAAGGTAATGAATTTAGAACTTCTCGGTCAATAATTTATAAGAAGCGCATCAATGACAGTACTTAGTGAATTTTGACCAACCTGTTCGCGCTTCTGGCGAACGGGTAGCCCTTCCGAGCAAGCGTTATGGAGAGGATGAGTTTGCTCGGGTCGTTTATCTTTTCCAGCGGGATGGATAACCTGTAAGATTTACTTCCGCTTTCGAAGTCGTACCCATTCCCCTTTTCGACTTCAGATTGGTTATGGTAAAGTCTTCGGTTTAAGAACCTGAAAGAATGAGAATCTCCAATTCCACTAAGCTTATCGTCCTGGACGAATGGTTTGAGAGTTATTTGAATTTCGTTTCCCGGCCGGTACTTGTTAAAGAAATCTATAGAAAGATTCAAGAACTCAGAATTCCTGTTCAGGCTAACGGATTTCATGTCTGGGTACCGCCTGAGCGTGGCTATTCGGCTTCTTCGCTTCGGGTTGAGGTACGATAGTAAAGGTTCGTCTTCCTCTTCGTTCAGGATGAAGTCCCGGGATAGGTTTGGCTTTCCCCCGTAAGCTAAAGAGTTATTCAGTGATAAGCTAGGAACTATTCCGAATAGCTCGTTTGCCCGGGCGAAACTGATCAGGTATTTTCGCATGAGCTGAGTTTGAGTTCGATACTTTCCTATTGCCCGGAGCTTGCGCAATCTTTCTTTCATGTCGAGTTCGACGCCAACCCATTCTGTGTCAAGACCTTCCAGGTGTTCTGGCTCGGAAAGTGAAGATTCGAGATACTTGCCTCGGGGCCATGGGAATTTCACGCTGTGGACGAGATAGCTCAGCATGGTTACTTTTTTAAGCTGGTCGAAACCCTCATTTTTCAGTTGTTCCAGCCCGTAAAGGACGAAACCATTTGTCGCCCAGTGGTCCGGGTGACTGTCGTTTGGATGTGGTAGATAGATTACATCCGGTTTATGGTCCAACAGTATATGCCTTACGTCTTCGGCAACTGCCGAACCACAATAAGGAGCTTTACCGTTGTAGCTGTTATCGTACGGAGTGTGGTTGGTTTTGGTATACTTGGAGTAATAAAGGTCATTGCGGTCCCAGTGGTTAGTCCACATGTGGCTGAGCCCTCGATCGGGATAACCGAAGAATTTAACGTCCTCTTTACTCAGGCCAAGATAATTCATCGCCTCTAAAGTCTCATTTTGACGCTTGTAACCCAATTTGACGAAATCGGGCCGGAGGAAAGGCAGGAAAGGCGGTCTACGTATCTGGCCATCCCCGTTTGTTATTACCGCAACCTTAACCTGGGTGTCGGACTCTACGTACCTTTGAATTAAGCCACCTGCAGCCAGTATCTCATCGTCGTTGTGAGGGGCGAATACAAGGACCCTCTCACCCTGCGTACATTTTTCTTGATTCTCCATTATTTCTCATCCTTCGATTAAAGCTCATTTTCAGGTTAGTTTAGACCCGTGAGTTTCTCCCAAAGAGGAGTTTTTGTTTGTAACTAGAACCTGTTACTTGGGTTACTAAGGCAAGTATAGGTCATCTTCCGCTGAAAAGAAAATCGGAAGGGAATTGAACAGCAAGCTTGTGAATTCAACAGGTGGTTTATCCTTCCCCGGTTAAAGCTACCGTTTCCTATTTGATACCAACAAATCAGCCAAAACTCAGATATGAATAACGAACTGGTATTATATGGTTTAAATCGGATTTATAAATAATAACGTCAATAAATCTCATTTTTCCAGCTATTTTAAAATCTAAATCTTGTGATAATCCCCATGAGAATATAATTAAATAGAGACTTTAATTGAAAAAGTATTTGGTCGAGGTTGGTATGGGATTAATTAGGAATCGTACGGAACTAATTAATACTAGACAATACCGGTCACTTAGATTTGTATGTTACGTATTTACCCAGGCTAGTCATGACTCGGTTCAGGCCTGATGTTCGTCGTTTAATCGGTCTTGGAACTAACGTTTAAAGAATAGTGTTTTGGATTGGGTTCCGTAGACAATTCCGGTGATTAAACCGTTTTGACACGTTTTTCGTGGGTGAGGTTTTAAACCATTAATGGTCACCAAAACATAACGAGGAAGATTCACGGCTTGCTCCGGAAGGGCGCCGTTAGTTAAGCGCCAATACTTGTGGGTATCGTACGCTAGTATACGGATCTGTTTGGAACCAAACTATACCATGTCATAGTCCATCCGTAGTTGACTAATTACGGTCTGAGGCCACCTTTAGAGATTATATTGTTTTTATTGGGGTAAGTCGTTGACCGCTTTTTCGGCGTCCTTGTTCAGCACGTCTGCGTAAACCTGAGTTGTCTGGATGGAGGAGTGTCCGAGTTGAGACTGGACAAGCCTGAGGTTGTAGTCACTCGATTTGTAGAGCATGGATGCGTAAGTGTGGCGACAGGAATGTATTGAGAATCTATCGGGTAAACCCGCCCGTTCAGCCCAGCGTTTGAAAATGTGGTAGATTGCCTGGCGACTTAGCTTATCGGATTTTCCGCTGGGAGAGATGAATAAGAGGTCGTTGTCTCCAGTGGGCTGGCCACGGTCCTCCTTCCACTCGATATATTCCTTGAGGTGACTCTTCAGATCGGCCCCGATAGAGACTCCTCGCTTTTTGTCCCCCTTGCCGCTCCTGACTATTATGGAAGAACCGCCCTGGTCTATAAGCAGGTCTCCAATTTTCAGGTCACGGATCTCGGAGACCCTCAAACCTGCGTCAAGGGCGATGTGCAAAATACACCAGTCTCTCACAGGGATATATTTGCCATCTTCCTTGCCTTCCCTTGCTGCCCCCCGGAGGGTCTTCTTCAACCTCTTCACTTGCCTCTCAGTTAGGAAATCTTCCTGTGTCAGTTCTAAACTCATGATTTTGCCCTTTTTTGGGGTTTATTCTTTCCATTTTTATCCTACTCCCACCTAATTCTTTCTTTCTCCCACCATGGAGAAAGAAATGACTTATAACTTTGTCCTTATCCTCTTAACTTGACTTCCTCTTTTTACCTTCTAAGATGAATTGCAAATCTTTGATCTCCGCTAAAGCCTTTGTTAGCTTAACTAATATTTTTTTAGGAGCAATTACAAGTGTTAGTTCGAAAAAGGACGTTCGTCAGATTTTTAACATAAGATACCTTTTGTTAAATATACTTGAAAACGTCCGATAACTGGGAATCTAAAATCGCCAAAATAATATCAGAACTGATAATCCTCGATTATCTTCTTTTCAGCGTCTTCTTCTCCTACTTCCACGGTAACTTCTATGTGTTTTCTTATTCCTGAATGTTCCAGTTTTGGTTTAAACAGGTTATCCAGCTGGAAGATCCCTGCGGAGTTTGACATTTCTATGACGATTTTAACTGGTTTTTTACTGCCTCGTCTCACGCTGACCTGTTCTATAGCGGTGGCGGAAACTGAGTGTATCGTTAGCTCTCCCTCTTTAAATGGGATCCTTGCCCGGCCCTGTTCCATGTCTAAAGCGTCGGCCACCTTTACCACGCCCGCTTCAAGGGTCAGGGTTTCCAGCTCCGTGCCGTGAGCGTAGCAGGCATGCAGGACTTCTCCCTCCATAATTCCCATCGTGTGGCCGTTATATATGTCATCCAGCAAATCGGTGACCAGCGAGTCGGCAAGGCCTATGCCGAACTCCTCGTGATGTACCCGATGTATGGCGTGACCCAGGTCGTGGAATGCGGCGGCAAGAATGATGACTATCTCCGCGTCTTCTTTTGTCAGGTTGTGATCTATTTCAAGGTTCGATTTCACGCCGCTTTTCTCGATCAATCGGAACATTCTCAGGGCGGAATTGGCGACGATTTTCGAGTGCACCGGACCGTGGTCATTAATGGCCAGCCGATCTACGGCGTTTACGTTCGCAATTGTCCAGAGGCCGTTTAATCTGCCGTGGTTCTGAATTTTGTCGATGACCGTCTTCAGTTTCTTATTGCCTTTAAGCGGAACCGAAAATTCCATCTGTATCACCAATTAATTTAATTACATCCATTTCAGCCACCATTTATCTTCATTATTGACGCCCTTTTCATTCCCGGTGCCTCCCTCGCCTCCGGAACTAGCCAAGTTGAGGATTAGTTCTCGCTGAAACTGGAGCTCCTCAAGGAGGTAATCGATAAGATCTACCTCTGATTTTGCTTTTGATGGGATTGATGTAGAACTATAAAAATCCGAATCAATGTCCTCTTCCTCATCAGGTAAGTAATCCGACCTAACCACTTCCGCCGCTTCGGATAGGAGTAATCCACTTTCGTACAAATCCTGCAACTTCGTTAAAATCGTCACTCCCTCCTCCCCGACGAGGATCTCGTTGTTTTCTCCCCGCTTTACGTACGGCTGAATCACGTCCTCTACTGCCTTGATCCTGTTGCGGGCCTGATGGACGGTATTTAACCCAAGGATGTCTTTGAGCTGGCGTACGCTTTTCATTTCGTTCACCTCTAGATGATAACTGGATTGTAATCATAAGTTAGTTGCCTCCGGAAGGCAAAAAAGTAAAAATCGTGCCCGAAAAATGAGTTTTAGAGGGTTTTTATTAGTAAGAAGTGAGAGTTGCGACGGGTTGCAAAAATAGTTCGTCTTGAGCCCTATTTGGTTAATATATATAATTTGCCGGTACTCTAAGTGCATTAATTGCTTAGAATACTTTCTTCCTATATTAGTCTCGATTCCGATAATAATGAAGTACGAAAAATCTAGATATATAAATGATTTTTTTAATACCAGTTACGAGGTGAAATTATGTCCGATAGCCCAAAAAAAGAGATGGAACTAAAGGTGGCAGGAGCCAACCAGCAGGATTTCGGTAAAGGGGTTGCCAGGATTAGTACTGATACCATGAAAAAGCTGGGAATTTCCCGGGGAGATATTATTGAGATAGAAGGAAACGACAAGACTGCCGGTATAGCCGTGGAGGGCTACTCTCAGGACAAGGGACTGAATATTATCCGAATCGACGGTTTGATGAGGAATAATGCCGGCACTAGCATCGGGGACCAGGTCAGGATCGGAAAGGCCGACGTGAAGGAAGCCAAAAAAGTGACTATCGGTCCGGCCTCCGATAATCTGAGGCTCCGGGGGAGCGGTCAGAGCCTTAAGCAGGTTCTTGGCGGGCGGCCATTGACGACAGGGGACGTTCTTTCTACGACTATAAGGCGTTCGAAAAGCCCGTTCGGTTCCGACTTGATGTCGGAAAGTTTCTTTCAGGATTTTCTCGACTCGAGTAGCTTCGGTCTGGGGGAGATCCGATTACAGGTACTTGGTACGAACCCCAGAGGAATCGTCAAGGTTACCAATAAGACCCAGATCGAGCTGAAGCCGGAATACAAAGAGGTCGAGGAAGGCGAAAAGTACGTTGGAGTTACCTACGAGGATATCGGCGGGCTCGACGACGTCCTACAGAGGATACGTGAAATGGTCGAACTGCCACTGAAAAATCCCGAACTGTTTGACAGGCTGGGGATAGACCCGCCCAAAGGAGTACTTCTCCACGGGCCTCCGGGAACCGGAAAGACCCTACTAGCCAAGGCAGTTGCGAACGAAACTGATGCTCACTTTACCTCGATCAACGGGCCCGAGATAATGAGCAAGTACTACGGAGAATCGGAGCAACAGCTCAGGGAGGTTTTCGAAGAAGCTTCGGATAACGCTCCGGCAATAATTTTCATAGATGAACTTGATTCCCTGGGGGTCAAACGGGAAGAGGCCTCCGGTGAAGTTGAGCGGAGGGTTGTTGCCCAGCTTCTGGCCCTGATGGACGGATTGAAACCCCGGGAGAACGTCGTCGTAATTGCCGCTACAAATAGAGTGGACGCGGTAGATGAGGCGTTGCGTCGACCCGGCAGGTTCGATCGGGAGATCATGGTAGGGGTACCCGATACGGAGGGGCGAAAGGAAATATTCATGATACACACTCGAGGGATGCCGCTGGCCGAGGACCTAGACCTGGACGAGTTTATCGAACTCACTTACGGGTTTACCGGGTCCGATATCGAAGCACTGGCTCGGGAATCGGCAATGAACGCTCTTCGGCGACTGTTGCCGGAACTGAATCTTGAGGAAGAGTCGATTCCGGCTGAGAAACTGGAGGAGCTGGAAGTTACCAGGGAGGACATGTTCGACGCCTATAAGGGTATAGAGCCGAGCGCCCTGAGGGAAGTACTCGCCGACGTGCCCCAGGTGAGCTGGGAAGATGTAGGCGGGCTCGAGGAGATAAAACAGACGATGTCCGAAATAATCGAGTTACCGCTAAAGAATCCGGATTCCTTCCGGAGGATAGGGATACAACCCCCGAGAGGTGTCCTGCTGTACGGTCCTCCCGGAACCGGGAAGACGCTTATGGCCAAGGCGATTGCCAACGAAAGTAACTCTAACTTTATTACGGCCAAAGGGAGCGATTTGCTCTCAAAATGGTACGGGGAATCAGAACAGAGAATTGCCGAGGTCTTCGACAAGGCCCGTCAGGTTTCCCCGGCGATCATATTTCTCGACGAGCTGGATGCTCTGGCTCCTGAAAGAGGAGGTGGGGCTGGCGAGCCGAGGGCAACAGAGCGAATAGTCAACCAGCTGCTTTCCGAAATGGATGGTCTGGAGGAGTTACAGGGAGTCGTCGTGGTAGGAGCAACAAACAGACCCGACATGGTTGATTCGGCTCTTCTGCGTCCGGGAAGGTTTGACGAACTCATCCACGTTCCCGTGCCCGATGAAGAAGCTCGGTTGAAGATATACAGGGTTCATACGGAAGAGATGAACCTCGAGCCAGGGATAGACCTCGAAAAGCTGGCTAACCTCTCAGATAATTTCACCGGCGCCGATATCGCCGCGGTATGCAAAAAGGCCGGCAGGTTCGCTCTGCGCGAGGATATCGACTCGCAGTTTGTTCGCATGGATCACTTCCTGGCGGCGATTGACGAAACGCCAGCTTCGGTGACTTCTGACTCGAGGAAGCGTTACGAGAACATCGAAAAACGACTGAAGGAGAAGTCGGGCGATATCGGGTTTAAGCCGGAATCCGAGGAATCCGATTAGGGACGCCTTTCCTCGCCGATGTGAATATTTCTCGGGTTATTGTTTGTTATATAAAAGCATATCCCCTATAACTTTCGAAACATCAAATATTTTCGGAGGATGATCGTGACTTGTTAAGGACTAACCGTTGTGGTGAACTGAGCGAAGAAAATCTGGGCGAATCGTTGACACTTGCCGGCTGGGTTACAAATAGACGGGATTTAGGAGGCTTGCTCTTTATTGACCTTCGCGATAGATCGGGTATAGTTCAGTTGTTGTTCACTCCGGAACGGGCAGACCTCCACGACCGTGCCGGAGACCTGAACAGGGAAGACGTGGTAAAAGTAGAAGGGACGATTATCGAGCGCGGCGAGGACAATGTCAATCCCAAGCTGGATACCGGGACGATTGAGCTGGAAGTAGAGGAGATGGAAGTCCTGAACTCCTCGGAAAACCTGCCTTTTTCGCCCGCCGATGACCTGGAAGTAAACGAGAATACCCGGTTGAAGTATCGTTACCTCGATCTCCGAAGGGATCGAATGAAGAGCAACATCCAGCTAAGGCACAGGGCTTTTAAAATAATTAGGGACTATTTCGACGAAGAAGGGTTCTGGGAAATAGAGACACCCGTCCTTACGAAAAGTACTCCGGAGGGCGCCCGTGACTTTCTCGTTCCTTCACGGTTGCACAACGGCAAGTTCTACGCTCTGCCTCAGTCACCCCAGCTATTCAAACAGCTTTTTATGATCGGCGGGTTCGAAAAGTACTTCCAGATAGTTAAATGTTTCCGGGACGAGGACCTCAGGGCAGATAGACAGCCGGAATTTACGCAACTTGATCTGGAAATGTCATTCGTAGATGAAGAGGACGTGGTTGATGTTACTGAAGGTATGGTAAAACGGGTATTTGACGAGGTACTGGACCTCGAATTGGAGCTTCCCCTGCGTCGAATGACTTACGAAGAGGCGATGAATCGCTACGGCTCCGACAGACCCGACCTGAGGTTCGGGCTGGAGCTGGTCGATCTCTCCCCGGTAGTTGAGGATTCAAACTTTAATATTTTCTCCGGGACGGTTGCCGACGGAGGCGCCGTGAAAGGTCTTTGCCTCAGTTCACCGAAGGAATACAACCGATCCCAGTTTGACTCTCTCGAGGATTACGTCAAAGAACTCGGAGCCAAAGGACTCCTCTGGGCGGACGTCACCGAGGACGGTCTGGACGGTCAGTTTACGTCTCACCTGACGGGAGAAACCGAGGAATCTATATTGGATAAGCTCGAGGCGAACCCCGGCGATCTAGTTTTCATAGTAGCTGACACCCGAGAGACGGTAAACGAAGTACTGGGAGGGCTACGGTTGAAGCTGGCAAAACAGAACAATATGATACCGCAGGACAGGTGGAAATTTACCTGGGTAAGGCGGTTTCCACTATTTGGTACTGATGACGCCGGGAACCTCACTTCGGAGCATCATCCGTTTACCTCGCCGAGAGATGAAGACGTGGAAAAGCTCAGCAAAAACCCTCTCGAAGTGGATGCAAAAGCCTACGACCTGGTGTTAAACGGAATAGAGCTGGGTGGAGGAAGCATAAGAATTCACGACCGGGACCTGCAGCAGAACGTCTTCGACGTTCTTGGCATTTCACGTGAGGACGCCCAGGATAAGTTTGGGTTCTTCCTGGAAGCCCTAAATTACGGAGCCCCGCCCCATGGAGGAATAGCACTTGGGCTGGATAGGCTGGCAATGTTGCTGGCTGGAGAAGACAGTATCAGGGACGTAATAGCCTTCCCTAAAACCGGTATGGCTCAGTCCCCGTTAACCGGGGCACCAATGGAGGTTTCCGAGGAACAGCTGAACGAACTCGGATTGCGTGTCAACGGAGCAGACAAAGACTAATTACTCCGGGGTAAGTTTAACAGGAGCTTTTCTCGACCTGGTCCTCCATGAACTCGACGATTCTGTAGTCAAGTTTTCCGTCGTCCCGTAACTTTTCCTCGAAGTTTTCCGTGCGGCAGTATTCCAGGAAAGCACCTGAAGTTTTTTCGTCGTAGTTGCCATTTACAGGGCCTGAATAGTACCCGAGTTCACCCATAAGGTGCTGAATATTTTTGATGACGCCCTCTTCCAGCTCAACCAGGTCATCATCGGATGGCTGCCCAAAGTAGAGTTGGTGTAAGGCAAGTAAGTTCCTGAGTTTCTTGATAGGTTCAGGGTTATCGTCTACTCGCAGGTCGATTTTTCTGTCGTTGAACCCACCGTATCCCCCTTCTTTCTCTACCACTAATAGTGCCGCTGATTGCTTGCCTCGTTTGTCTCCACCCGCTTCGTCGGCCGCTCTCAGAGCTGCAACGAGCCTTTCTGAAAGAGGGCTGTTTTTTGTTTCCCGAAACTTCTGAACCATTGAAGATATAGTATCTTCGGAAACGAGTATGTTACCCTGGCAGGTGAAATTTTCTTCAGAACGATGACCGGCGTACTCGATACATTCGCTACCGGTGAAAGCGGACGTATTTCCGTTTGAATCGACGATCCCGACCTGCCTTATTTCTCTCTCTTCGTCGGCTTCGGTAAGTTTTTCAACTACCTCTTCCGGTTCCAAGCCCCTTCTAAGCAGATCAAGCCCGTCCGGCCCGTAAGCAGTATTGGCGGCGGATTGTGTGGCCACTGCGCCGATTCCCGCCTCGGCCCAGGGTACAACCGCTCCGGCCGCGAGGAACTTAGACTGTACTGCAATTCCCAGTTCCTCCGTTTTCGGATCGTGAGCTACAATTGAGAAAGTGGATGGTTTTTGAATAACTTTCCCTCCCGTTAAACGTCAAATTTGCCGTCCAGTTTAACACCAAGTCCGGCGAAATCCTCTATCAGGTCATTAATACTCGTAAACTTAATTCCGTTGATGTCCAGTTCTTTTGCCTGGTCTACGAATTCACCTCTATCGTCAATGAATATTATTTCCCCCGGCGAGTAACCGGCCTTTTCAATTACTTCTCTGTGTCCCTCGGGTGAATCCTTCAATTTTCCGACCCGGAAAGAAAGGATAACGTCTGAAAACAGTTCGAAGATCGGCATATCTGTTATAACGCGATCGTAAAGAATCTTCGGGGTATCGGAGTAAAGCTGGAGATTATAGTTGACCTTAAGCTCACGCACTAGTTCGAACATCTCTTCTTTCGGTTGGACGCTATCCGCGTAGGCGCTGGCCAGTTCTTCTACGTTCAACTCCAGCCCGACCAGGTCTTCCAGAACATTCAAAAGTTCTTCCGCCTCGATCTCCCCGCGGAAATGAGCCCGGTCCAGCTCGGATTCTTTTAGAAGGGCCTTCAGATCATTCAGGGTTCCCTTTGAGCGGGAAGCAAGTCTCTCTAGGAGTATCTCTCCGTCGTAATCGTAAAGTACTCCACCAAAGTCGAAAGTTATTGTCTTTATCATGTTATCACCAGTGCATTTCCAGTTCCGTAGAGGAAAACTTCTTCAGGTGTTTAACAGTTTAGCTAAAAGGGGGAAGTTTATCCAGTAAGAAATTCAGGGGTTAACACAAAAATCAGTTCTTTCACCACTATTCGGAGTAAGGTGAAGGTCGGGAGGAATCACAATATTTTTAGTTCAAGCCTCCTGCCTATTACCTGGCTGCCGGATTTCGTCTACTGGTAGCATTTTAAGGTTAAATCAGTTGCCAGGTAATAGGCAGGAGGCACAGGAGGACAAACCAATGATGTACGGGGATGGTGAAAGAACTGAGACAAAGAAGATATTGACCTTATCTTTTACAGAACGTAATATTACGTTACGTAACATAAACCGGAGAGGAGTCGATTTGCGAAAGACACACGGATTCTTGAAGTTCCTGTTGTTCTCGCTTATGGAGGACCAGCCGCGTTACGGCTACGAGCTGATTCAGAAGATTGAAGACGAGTCCGAGGGTTATTTACAACCCGGCCAAGGGACTGTTTACGGTGCCCTGGAGAGGTTGGAGGGAGAGGGGTGGATCGAAGAAGTGGACCTGGATGAGGATGACGAGGATAGTAGTCGACAGTATTACGGCCTTACCGGGGAGGGCCGCGAAGAGCTTGAAAGGCTAAGGGGTAAGTGCGAGGAGGAAATAAACCCGGTGGACCAAATTCTGGGTTTGATGTACATATACAGGTTTCTCGCGGGCAAGGAAGAATTCGAAGTTCTGCTGGAAGAGATCGGGGAAGAGTTTTTTGATTAATAATTATGGGGGGTAAGGATGAAATCATTTACAGAGGATGGAAGATTATCTGCCGTGATGCTGGTTGGTTTGAGCGTACTTATGTTAGTTACTTTATTCCGGGTAAGCGCGGCCGCGGGAATATTTGGCATGGGAGAGTACCCTGGAGGTACTCTGAGGGCGGTGTTTCATATCAGCGAGCCAAGTAGCGATGCTCCTCCACGGGAGTACACTATCAAGGTTGAACCCTCCGGGGATTCCTACGATGTGACGGAGAAGGTTTCCAGCCCGGGTCGAGCGCGGGAGGAGGTCTCAACGGCTTTTGGGGCAAGCGGGGGTGCTAGTGCCGGGGGGTCACGTTACGATGAGGGAGGCTATCCAACCATGGACCTCAGCCCCCTATCCACGATTGACGAGAGAAACATCGAGATAAAGCCCAATCAACCAATACGATTGCCCGATGGGGGCAGGCTAGTTGCTCAGGAAGAAGATAATATAGCCGGAGTGGACGTCGTGACCGGGGTTTTTACTCATTCCAACTACCCCAATCAGCGGGCACGGCTTGCACTTGCCGACAGGGAGACGAGGGACCTGCTACTCTTCCCCACTTTCTTTGAATTACTGAAAAACGGCGAAGTCGAGACTAGAATAGAACTGGTGGAATTTAGCTACCAACCCTAAATATGAAAGAACCAATGGTAGAGTTACAGAACGTCGCCAAGAAATACATTATGGGCGAAACTACAGTCCGGGCTTTACGTGGCCTGGACCTCAAGATCAATAACGGAGAGTTTGTCGGGATAGTTGGGCCTTCCGGTTCCGGTAAAAGCACGTTAATGCACATAATTGGCGCCCTGGACATTCCGGACCAGGGCCGGGTGCTGCTGGACGGAAAGGACATATCCGATTACGACGAAAACGAACTCGCAGAACTACGTGGCAATAAGGTGGGTTTCGTCTTTCAGACCTTCAATTTGATCCATACCCTCTCGAGTCTGGACAACGTGGCCCTCCCCCTTACCTTTCAAGGTATAGGAAAATCGGAAAGGGAGGAACGAGCTGCCGAACTCCTTGAAATGGTCGGACTGAGCGACCGGCTTACTCATAAGCCGGCTGAGCTATCCGGAGGAGAACAACAGCGGGTTTCAATTGCCCGGGCCCTGATAAACGACCCAGATATCCTGCTTGCGGACGAACCGACGGGAAATCTCGATTCGGAGACGGGTAAGGATATAATGGAGTTAATCAAGGGTTTAAATAGAAACCGAGGAACCACGATCGTAGTAGTCACTCACAACCCTAGAGACGCGGAATACGCCGTCAGGATAGTGAACATGATTGACGGGAAAATTAAAAACGGTAAGGAAAACGAGGGGGACAATTAATGTTGTTCGACTATCTAAGTTTGTCCTGGCATTCGATCAGGAATAGAAGTCTCCGGTCGTGGTTGACCATCCTGGGTGTGGTAATTGGAGTTACTGCAATCGTCACGCTGATCTCAATTGGTCAGGGAATCCAGGATTCTATTCTGAACGAGTTCGATAAGGTCGGGTATAATACCGTTACTGTTCTCCCCGGTAACTTCGATACCGGGCGGGGCGGGTTTGGCAATACCGGCGCCGATACAAGTTCCTATCTAAATAAGAGCGTTATAAACGAAGTCGAAGGGGTAAAAACCTCCGCGGCTATTCGGAGCGAGGATCTGCAGATAGTTTCAGAAGGTCTTGAGGGGCAGGCTTTTCTCCGGGTAACGGGGATGAGCCCTGCCGTACTTTCCGATTTTGAGGCCTATTTCGATGGGTTTCCTATATCTCAAGGAGAACGGTTTTCTTACGAAAGCGAGGAGAGCGGAGTGGTGATCGGCGACGAGATCGCGAGAGAACTAGGAGTATCCCCGGGTGATATTATACGGATAGAGGGTAAGGAATTTACCGTGAGCGGTCTTCTGGGTACGGACGAAGAGGGTAACGACGGGCAGTTCAATTTTTACGGTGACCTGAATAACGGGCTATTCATCCCTCTTTCCGCTCTTGAAAATCTTTACGGACGCAAAGGTAACGCCTCCCTTATTCTGGCCAAGGTTTTCGAAGACGCAGAAGTCTCCGAGGTAGCTGACGAAATTGAACGAGCCTACTCGGCTGACGATACAGCTGCTACCACGATCACTACGGAGGAGATAAGTAACAGAGTCAACAGCGCTCTGGGAACGATCCAGATAGCGCTGGCTGGAATTGCCGCGATATCGTTGCTGGTTGGTGGGATTGGAGTGATGAATACTATGTACACGGCCGTTCTGGAAAGGACCAGAGAGATAGGAGTGATGAAGGCAGTGGGGGCAAAAAATGGGCAGATTCTCGGCTTATTTCTGACGGAATCGGGACTACTCGGTCTGGTTGGTGGGGCCATCGGTACACTTGTAGGGGTGGGTCTTAGTATCCTTGCCGGTAGGTTCATCAGCCAGGCCCTGTCTGCTCCTTTTACGCCCTCTTTTGGCCCGGGACTGTTGATCGGTGCGATCGCTTTTTCGTTTGTTCTCGGCTCGATTTCGGGCGTTCTCCCCGCCCGGCAGGCGTCCAGGCTTCAGCCAGTAGAGGCGTTAAGATATGAATAAATGTGGTGAAACGGTTCCTTCGGTCAACCCGATTAACTCAATGAGAATCGACATTTTATTATTTATTGGTCTTTTTGCTCTCGGCCTGCTGGTCTTGCCCCCTTTGCCGGTTCGGGCCAGGATTGACGGAGAAGTCGACACTGAACTTTGGCTGGGCCCAGGGGGGTCTTTGCTGGGGGAAAATTCAGTAACGAATTTCCGGGTGGACTACCTGGAAGGGAACCTAACGGACTATCCCAGTCAACTGACTACTGCTCTTTACTGGCCAAATACCACGAACACTCTTTTCGATACTGGGCTCGCGCTGAGCGGGGACATAGAGGCTCCCCTGATTTCGGCGACTTCGGGTTTGGATGATTTTAAACTGAAACTTGATGGTTTTTTTGCAGAAGATTTTGGGCCCGATTATCCTGTGGGCACGGCCGGTGGGAGTTCCCGGGTTTATCTTAGCGAGGAAGAGATGGACTACTGGGTTACTAAGGGAATAATTAATTACGGAGGGTTCTCCTACCGCGGCGTTTTCCTGTCCGAGGAAATACACGAGAGCAGCCCGGCTATCTTAAAGGGAGTCTCGAAGCAGGTCATTTTGGGGACTAAAGATAAGATCTCAGTCGAGGGACGGACTGAGCTGGAGGGCGTGTTTCAGAATCCTGACCTGGAGCTCGAGGATATTTCTGCAGAGACATTAGAAGAGATACTTAAATCTATTTCGGAGGAAACCCTTACCGAACAGCTGGGGGTTGACAGCAACTATGGCGCGGGACTGGAACTGGCCCTGTCCGGAATGAAAATAAGCGGCGTTTCCGTCGAACTGAAGACGAGGCTGGGGTTAGTGCCTAACCCTCCAGAGATGGTCGGGGATAATCCCGGGAGCGGCTACGACGTATTTGACACCGACGGCAGGTACGTGGGTTACACGGGAAGCGAAGTGGAAATAAATGGAATCGAGCTCGGACCGATACGGCTCGACACGGCGAACAGTTTTACGGCTGAGGACGGGTATGAAAAGACCGAGGTAGATTTCTGGTTCGAAGAGTCATCGGGAATCATCGAGTTCGAAGGTACGATGACGTATAGCGCTAGGAAGAAAACTCTTTCGCTTGAACCGTCACTAAACCTGGAATGGGCCTGCTTCGACGTCTACTCGGAAATGCGTCCGAACGAATTGACCGAGGAAGAGAGCCAGATAACCGGAATAAATTTAAAAGGTTACGGGGTTAATGGGATTCAGTTAGGCAACGTAAGAGCCAGTTTTATTCAGGCCCTTGGTAATAATAGATTGCAGCGGTTAAGGGGCCGGGATGACTGGCGACTGCGTGCCTCCGATTACGACCTAACCACTGAAGCTGAGTTTTCCTACGAGGAAAGATCGTTCGCATTTGGACAAACGGATTACGAGGGAGCACTGTCCTTAGA
The DNA here is from genome assembly GCA_018335015.1 of Candidatus Bipolaricaulota bacterium. Taxonomy (GTDB): domain Bacteria; phylum Bipolaricaulota; class Bipolaricaulia; order M55B111; family M55B111; genus JAGXLP01. The sequence goes on along the minus strand of JAGXKX010000001.1, from coordinate 91,202 downwards.
AGGAGGGGGAGGAAATCTAGAGCTGGCCCTGGATGCTTACTGGGGGTCTGATCCCGGTTTATTCGGGTTTAGCGAGCTTACAAGCGAAGCCAGCTACAGATTAAGTAATTCTTTTGAATTAGTTACCGGGCTAGTTCTCGCTGCCGACGAAGGTGTTCAGGACGTTATTTTGAATACTATTTATAAGTGGTAACGGTACAATTTGGTCTTTCTTTTTTATTAGGGTGTACGGAAGCCCCACCTTCTTGAATAACGTAAAAAGAGTCACTCGTACCGTTTAGGTTCAAGTAAAGATCCCGCCCCCATTGGAAAGGAGGCACGACAATCCCTGTTCCGGGGAGAATAAAAAGCTGTTGAGTTTGATTTTTAAATAGGTGCTAGAAATAACTCAAAACACCGTATAATCAAAAAACCATGAAAGAGACCACAACTAGGATTGAACGGCTGAAAGACGACATTCTGAATGGACCGATAATCAAAACTTTGCTGGTTCTGGGCTGGCCGGTCATTATCTCAAACGCCCTCCAGATGCTTTACAATCTTGTCGATACCTACTGGCTCGGGAAGATTGGCAAGGTGGCCGTTTCCGCACCGACCGTGGGTTTTCCGGTCGTATTCTTATTGATTTCACTCGGTTTTGGATTCTCGATAGCCGGGGTATCGCTTGTCTCCCAGCATACGGGGGCCGGTAGCTCTGAAAACGCCAATAAAGCGGCTGGACAGGTCATCTCATTTATGCTGGTTAGTTCGGTGGTCCTTTCGGCTATCGGTTACATTGTTGCCCCTGGCCTTCTCCGAACCCTGATGGGCGTTCCCGAGGACGTATTTCCTAAAGCCCTGATCTACATCAGGATAATATTTTCGGGGCTTCCTTTGATGTTCGTATTTTTTGCCTTCCGCTCACTTATTAGAGGAATCGGTGACATGATCACTCCGATGCTGGTGACTGGCGCTTCTGTCATCGCTAATATGTTTCTGGATCCGCTACTTATCTTCGGTCTGGGTACATTGCCGGGAATGGGAGTTGCTGGAGCAGCTCTGGCAACGGTTTTAAGCCGAGGAGCCGCCTCGCTCTTGGCTATTTACCTCCTATTTTCCGGGAGGCTGGAAATTCATCTGCACCTTCGGGATCTGATCCTGAAGTTAAGATGGGTCAAACAGATACTAAAAATCGGGTTGCCCTCGGCGATTGGACAGGCGGGTACGGCCGTTGGTTCGGTTTTATTAATGGGATTGATATCGCGGCTGGGAGTCGTCGCCGTATCCGCTTACGGGATAGGGCAAAGGATAATTCGTTTGCTCAACGTGGCAATTTGGGGGCTTGCCTCGCCTCTCACTACGATGATCGGGCAAAATATAGGGGCAGAGAACGAAAGTAGGGCTTCATCAATTGCAAAAAGGGCTTACAGCCTCTCCTTTTCCACCCTCGTAACGCTTGCGTTTGCCGTTTTTCTCCTGAGACGCCCGTTGTTTGGTGTGTTTATTGATGACCCTGAGGTTATTACCGCGGGGGCGCGTTTCCTCAGTATATTTCTCTGGTCGATTCCATTTTTTGGCGTCTTCAGATTGACAAGCTCCGTCTTTCGGGGGTCGGGCCATACCAGACCACCGATGATAATGTCTTTGATTCGACTCATTCCTCTTAGGGTAGGGGTTTCCTATCTTCTGGCGTTTGGGCTGGCGGGAGTAAACCTTGGTAAAGACGGGATTTGGTTGGGTCTGTTTACCAGTAATTTCGTAGTCGGAATAATGGCTTTCGTCTGGTTTCTCACCGGGACCTGGAAAGAGCGAACAATTAAAGAAGAACCCGAGGAGACTATTTCCGAAGAATTAACGGAAACGACCGATACGCCTGAGTTGAGCGGGTCTTCCGTGGATTAGTGGACCAGGTAAATTTGGCGTTAAAGCCTTAATTTGCTAACTTTTACGGGGACTTTCAGGCAATAAACGGGTTTGGGCACTCATATTTGTTTTTACGTTGAAATTTCCCGACGATTCTCAGAAAATAATTTGATCACCGTACTCCCCGTTTGGCTGGCTGACGAAATCTGGCTATCTCCTATCCTTTAGGTCGTATCAGTCGCCAGGCAAGCGCCGGAGCAGATAAGACCGGAGAATTGGCACGGCATCAGTAAAAGAGCCGAGTGGTAGTGGTCTCCGGATTAGGAAGGCTAACTCTAACTACTGGAGAAAAAGCGATAACCTTGAAATATTTGAGAACTAAAGCGATTTTGTTTCTGAAAGGGGTTGTAATGGGGTTTGCCGACGTGATTCCCGGCGTGTCCGGGGGAACGATGGCCCTCATTACGGGAATTTACGAAGATCTGATTTTAGCCTTGGAATCTTTTAAGCCCGGGATCCTCCTGGACCTTCTGAGGGGAAAGCTAGAAGAGTTCCGAAACGGACTTAAGAACATCAACTACAGTTTTCTGATCCCTCTTGGCCTCGGGATCGGAATAGCCCTGCTCGTGGGGTCACAGTTTGTAAGATATTTACTGGAGCATTTTCCGCCCTACACGTATTCCTTCTTTTTCGGACTGATACTTGCTTCGGCCGGATTGTTGTATTTTGAAGTTCCGGAAATAAAGCCTTCGTCCGCTGCAACCAGTATAATCGGTGCTTTATCTGCGGTTATGATAATTGGAGTTTCGGCCGGGAGTTTTGGCCACGGTCTCCCGGTTATTTTGGCTGCTGGAGCTATAGCGATTTGCGCCATGATACTACCCGGGATATCCGGAGCATTCATACTTTTGCTACTGGGACAGTACGAATACATCCTGGATTCAGTCGGGGAACTGCCCTCAAGCCTCCCTACGTTATTAGTTTTTGCCCTCGGGGCCGGGCTGGGGATAGTTGCTTTTTCTCGAGTTCTGTCGTTTGCCCTCGATAGCTGGCGCTCGGAAACCCTTGGCTTTCTGATCGGACTTATGGTCGGAGCGCTGCGAAAACCCTTCGAGGTTCTGCTGGCGTCTCCCTCGGATCCTTCAATTAATTTCGAATGGGCTTTTCGGAGTGCCCTTCTAGTTGTCGCTTGCGGATTGCTCGGAATAATGGTGGTAATCGGACTTGGTTTCTTCCGGTTGCGAGAGAATCGAAAAAAAAGAAGCTAGAGTTCGAGGAGATCCAGACCGATTTCCTCGTCGTAGTAACGGTCGAGGCCACCAGGCTCGGGTTTAACGATAATTTCGCAAGTCGCGGCCACGACTGCTTCTACAAGGTGGCCTCCGTACGTTTTCATGTCTTTTGTTCCCAGGCAGACGTGAGGGTGAACTCCTTCTCCGGATACGGTTCCCTGGAGCGATACTATCTCGAGGGGCTGGTCCAGTTCCTTCTCGCTGTAGTCCTTTGATTCCAGGGAATAATGTCCTAAAGTTGCCTTCGACACGGCCCCTATCCCCTGGAAAGAACCCGCATGGACCCCTTCTTCTTCCAGAATTTGTTCGAGTTTGGAGACTACCTCTTCACCTTTCTCCAGTCTGACGAACAACTTATTGCCGATCGTTTTATACTTCATTTCAACCTCCTTGTCTGGTAAAAAATATCCTTTTTTCACGGGACTCGTCAAAATTAAGATTACCCAATTGAACTGAAAATTAAAGGAGAGTAAAATTTGGTCGAAGGGGAAGAGGAAGCCGCGGCCTTACGGCCGAGGAAAGTCCGGACTCCGCAGGGCAGGTTGCTGGTCGATGTTTCACTGCCGAAGACCAGAGCCGGCGACGGCTGGAAAGTGCCACAGAAAATAGACCACCCAGCACTTAATTGAGTGCTGGGAGAGGGTGCAACGGTGAGGTAAGAGCTCACCGCTTCAGCCGTGAGGCGGAAGGCAGGGTAAACCCCAACCGGAGTAAAGCCAAATAGGGAGGTATGGAGCTGCCCGCTCCCGTAACCTTCGGGTAGGCTGCTGAGATAGATGGCTTCCTAACACAGGATCCGGCTTAACTTCCCCTTCGTCTTTTTTATTCAGTTCTTATACCGGCGCATGAAAGCGAGACTTAATTGTGAGTATTGTTTTCATTTTTTCACTACTGGCTCTCTACCCCTTACCTGGCTGCCGGATTTCGTCTACTGGTAGGATTTGAAGGTTAAATCAGTTGCCAGCTAAGGGGTAGAGAGCAGTTATCCGAACCAGATAGCTAAATCTGTCGTTGGTGAAAGATCTGAGTTTTAATATCCTGCCGGGAAAAGCGTCAAAATGATCATCCCCAAATGAAAAAGCCAGCCAATCCGATACCCGCTAAGACCAGATGGCTTATCAATAACCTGGCGGTGACTTTTGGTTCGCTCCACGCAACCTCTGGGAGAAAGAAATCGTAATCAACTCCCTCTGCTGACTCGAAGTGGTGGTGGAGCGGGCTTATTTTGAATACCCTGTTCCCCGTTGTCTTGTAGTAACCGACCTGGATCAGGACGGACAAAGTTTCGAAAACGAATAGCCCGCCGAGGAGGGGTAGAAAGACCTCGCCTCGGGCAAGTACAGCGGCGGACCCGATAAACCCCCCCAGAGCAAAGGATCCAGTATCTCCCATAAAGATTTCAGCCGGGAATGAGTTATACCAGAGAAAACCGATAATGGCGGCGAGAGCTCCCGTGATAAACGGTATAATTCCCCCGCCCCCGATCAAGGCGAAAGCCGAGATCGATATAAAACTTGCTCCCGCGGCCAGTCCGTCCATACCGTCAGTAAGGTTGACGGCGTTTACCGTGCTCAGGAAAATGAAAACTACAAGAATCCAGTAGTAGACGGGGGCAATGGTCACAACTGTCGAAGTAAACGGCAACGACAATTGATTTGGTTGGTCTAAAAGCCGGAATACGAGAACGAGAAAAACCACGGCCACCGCTAACTGAGCAATTATCTTCCCGCCTGGTGAGAGGCCCTCCGCTTTTCCCTTGACCAGACTCAGGACGTCGTCCAGGATACCAATAGTTCCGAACCCGAAGGTCCCGACCGCAAACAGAATAAGGTTACTTCTCCCTCCCGGGAAACTTAACCAGAGGTAGATTAGTGCCGAACCGAGACCCGCGAGCATGGCCAGGCCGCCCATCGTTGGAGTTCCGCTCTTGTGTTCGTGAACTTTTGGACCCCAGCTTCTTATGTATTGTCCAATTCCCCGGGAATTCATCGAAATTATCAATAGCCGAGCCGCTACGAAGCTAACTGAGAGGGAGATCAATCCCGCTATAGGGGTTATAGAGGTCACACCGGATCACCCGAGAGTCAACCTGAGCTCGGTCGACTTAATCTTCGAAATTCCGCTCAAACGCGTAACCGGCCCGGAGTATCTTCTTTTCGGCCAGACTTCCACCCATTATTTGCATCCCTACCGGTAGGTCGTTTACTTTCCCACCGGGCATGGACATCGCCGGGATTCCTGCCAGGTTGACCGGGACGATAAATACGTCGGAGAGGTACATTTCCAGCGGATCCTCAATTTTTTCGCCGATCTTGAACGCCGGCGTGGGGGAAGTCGGCGCGGCTATTAGGTCCACATTCTCGAATGCCCTGTCGAAGTCCTGTTTTATGAGTCGACGAGCCTTCTGGGCTTTTCCGTAGTATTCATCGTAATAACCGGCGGAGAGGGCATAAGTTCCGAGCAGGATTCTCCGCTTTACCTCCGGACCAAACCCCTCGTCCCTGCTTCTGGAAAACAGCTCCTCGATCGAATCGGTGTCAGCTCTACTTGTATACCTTACCCCGTCGAACCGAGCGAGGTTGGCACTCGCCTCCGAACTGGCGATTATATAGTACGTAGCTATCGCGTATTCTGTATTAGGAAGAGATATCTCCACAACGTCCGCGCCAAGATTTTCGAAGGTTTTGCGCCACTTTTTTGCCTTTTCCTGAATTCTGGAATCCAGTTCTTTCCCAAAGTACTCTTTCGGTAGCCCAACCTTTAGCCCCTCTATTCCCCGATCTATACCCTCGGTATAGTCCGGCGTCTTTTTTACCGCGGATGTAGAGTCCATCTCATCGTGTCTGGCGAGGTAATTAAGCAAGAGGGCCGAGTCATATACGTCCTTGGTAATTGGTCCTATTTGGTCCAGGGAGGAAGCGAAAGCCGTAAGACCATATCTTGAAACGAGACCGTATGTCGGTTTCATCCCGACTACACCACAAAAAGCGGCAGGGTGCCTGACCGAGCCACCGGTATCAGAGCCGAGCGCGTAAACGGCCTCATCCGCGGCTACTGCCGCGGCCGAACCCCCGGATGATCCACCCGGAACCCGTGAAAGATCGTGGGGATTCCTGGTGGTCTGAAAGTACGAATTTTCCGTTGAGGAACCCATGGCAAACTCGTCCATATTTGCCTTACCGAGTACTGGTGAGCCGGCTTCCTTGAGGGACTTTATTACAGTGGCGTCGTAGACGGAATCGTAATCCTCCAAAAATTTGGACCCACAGGTAGTTTTGAACCCAAGGGTCTGAATATTATCCTTTATCGTACCAGGAATTCCCTTCAGCGGTTGATCGACGAGTTCTCGAGTGCTTTTTAGTAACTCGTCACTGCTGGCAAGTTCCAGGTAGGCCTGAACGTCTGGCTCGTTATCGTCAATTTCCGCGAATAGGTCGTTTATCAGCTTTTCCAGTTTCCCTGGTGATTCCTCCAGTAGATCGATCAATTCGTGTAACGTGAGCTCGTTTAGTGAGATTGGTACTACCTCCCGTAATGGGGATTATATCCGGTTGTTTTCCGATTTTTGTAAACCTTTATGAATTATAACCGGTGGGTGGTTACGTTCAAATGAGAGGAGGCAAAATAAACTCAAAATCCTACCAGTAGACGAAATCCGGCAGCCAGGTAAGGGGCGAAGAGCAGCCATTCGGGCAAGACAACTAAATCCGCCGCTGGTGAAAGGGCTGGGATAAAAAGACCGCGGAGAGTTCTCCGCGGTCCTGGCTTTAGGAAAAATTCTTTGCTTTTAAGCCTATGATGTTTGACTATTTTTAACCCTGTCGCCGGGGTTATTCGGCAGGGTGTTCGTGGTAGACGTCTTCTAATTTACCTGCAAGGTAGTCGTCGTAGGCCGACATGTCGAAGTTCCCGTGACCGCTGTAATTGAAAACTATGTTCTTCTCCTCGTTCTCTTCCTTCGCTTTTTTAGCTTCGTCGATTGCGGCCTTTATCGCGTGGGCTGTCTCCGGGGCGGGAATGTATCCTTCGGTGTTGGCAAAAGTCAGTGCCGCCTCGAATATGTCCGTCTGTTCGAAGGCTCTTGCGGTCATATAACCCTTACTGTTCAGTCTTCCTACTATCGGAGCCATGCCGTGGTATCTCAGTCCTCCTGCATGAATTCCGTCGGGTACGAAGTTGTGACCGAGGGTGTACATATTCATTAACGGTGTCATCTCTCCGCTGTCGGCGAAGTCGTATTCCTGGGTACCCTTGGTTAAGGTCGGGCAAGCCGTCGCCTCGGCTCCTATTAGTTTTATGTCTTTTCCTTCCTCGATGATGTCCTGTAAGAATGGTAAAACGAGTCCTCCAAAGTTACTGCCTCCGCCCGTGCAGCCGATTAGTACGTCCGGTTTTTGTCCGTCCTTTTCGAGCTGAAGCCGTGTTTCCTTTCCGAGTATCGACTGGTGAATCAGGACGTGGTTCAGAACGCTGCCCAGAGAGTACTTGGCGTTTTCCGATTTGGTGGCCAGTTCTATGGCTTCGCTAATTGCCATACCCAGGGTGCCGTCCGTGTCGGGATTCTCATTCAGAAAGCTTCGACCGACTTCAGTCTCCTCCGAAGGACTGGGGACAATTTCTCCGTTCCAGCTCTGTATCATGGACTTTCTGAACGGCTTCTGGTCGTAGCTCACTCTTACCATGAAAACTTTTGCGTTTATTCCAAACTGCGATGTCGTGAAACTCAAGGCGCTTCCCCACTGACCCGCCCCGGTCTCGGTGGTCAACGTTTTCAGCCCCTCCTGTTTGGCGTAAAAAGTCTGAGGGAGGGCAGTATTGGGCTTATGACTTCCCGGGGGAGAAGCACCTTCGTACTTGAAATAAATCCGGGCCGGAGTATCCAGCTCTCGCTCCAGGTTGGTCGCCCTTATCAGTGGCGTCGGTCTCCAGATTTTATATTTTTCGCTGACTTCCTTTGGAATATCCACCTCTCTCTCCCGGCTCATTTCGAGGTCGATCGAGCTTTCGGGGAATATTTCCTTGAGTTCTTCCGGATTCATTGGTTCTTCAGTTTTCGGGTTAAGCGGTGGTTTTAGCGGTTCCTCGAATAACGGTAGAGGGTTGAACCATTTTGTTGGCAAATCTGTCTGGTCGAGATGGATCATTTTATTTTTTAACACGATAAACCTCCTATAAGGTTGAGTTAATAAATTTAAAGTAATTGATAAAGGCTAAATGAGAGTACTGGTTACTGAGTGAGAATTACTAAAGTTGCCAGGCAGGTTCCAGCTGTTCTGGAAAGAAAGACGGTAGTTTTAAGTAAACAGACAGCATTGGAAGAAAATGTCCAGCTGAAGTACCGGACAAGGAAGGACTGGAAAAGTTTAGAGGGTGGTTGTTTTTAACCGAGCCAAACCCGATCACCAAAATTCATAGTTATCACCTTATTCTTGATTTTTAATCAGTATAGGACAATTGGAGGGTTTAGTCAACTGATTTTCAGTGAAGAGAGCACTCAGACATCCTTGCATGCTTTATAACTCTAACCTATCATTAACTCACTAACGGGGCCGTAGCTCAGTCGGGAGAGCGCGTGGTCGGCATCCACGAGGTCACGGGTTCGAATCCCGTCGGCTCCACCACCCGCCTTATACTTCCCTGATCAGCGTTTCCGGCCTTGTTGACTGCTGGGTCTCGCTTTTTTTAAGTACTTAGCTGTTAGTTATAAAGGGTTTTTCTACATGCTTGCCCGGAAGGGGGGGTAATTGACTAGCCCCCTGCCCGGCAGGAGCTTATTATGGAAGGCCCAAGACTTCCTCGGCAAATAATTTGCCTGGTTTCGCTAGCCAAATCGGCCGAGGATGGAAGATCGCCCTGCTTTGTATTCTTTATATAGAAAGTATCTCACGTTGTTCTCTGGTAATTGTTCGATAAAACCGTAGGTGAATTCCCCTGCGTGGAATTCACTGCTTCCGATCTCGGCCTCGCTCCCCATGCTTTCTCCGAAAGCATGGAACCGTGCCCGCTCGGCCTCCGATAGGATTTTCCTGAACAATCACCAGAGAACTCTATGTATTACAACCAATATATCATTTCATAACCACTAACCTTTTCGACTTTATTTCGTGGAGGGTTCCGGTCCGAGAAAATTCCAGCGACGCGGCGCATATGTCTGACCGAACCAGCACTTATCTGAGTTATGATAACTGGATTTGTGCCGGTGATTTAATACAGTTTTGGTTGCCATTAACACCCATCTTCCGAGTACAAACCAGAGTGGGTATACTCAGATAGTGCTGGGGAGGGATATTTCCATAACCACCTGAGTCGAACTGTTTAAGGGTGGTACTCCCATAAGTAGGACTCACTTCCATGAACAGGATAGTTTGAGCACGCGAGTCGGAAATTTCTCGGCCCGGGAAGCCCGAAGGTCGAATCGTACTTACCGGGGAACACGGGCTGCTAGCTTTGGAAAATATCCCATAGCGAAATTCAAAACAAAGTGGCTTTCTAAATGGGGCTGGCATTAGGCCAGTTCGTCTACAATTTTAGCTTGATTGCCGACGATGGTCTTTATTTGGTTGCCGGGTAACTTTATTTCGGCCTTCGCTCCGATCAGAGATCCGGTCAATTCGATTTCCTCTATCCTGGCTTCGACCATGATGATCGAGTTCTCTACCTCGGCATCGCTTACTTCCACGTCCTCTCCGACCGAAACGTGAGGTCCGAGGGTGGAATCGACGATGCGAGCTCCCTCTGCAACGTGAACCGGTCCTTTTATCTCGCTATTTTCGATACGGCTACTTTCTGCTGTGACAATTTCCGGGCGGTTCTTTAGCTGCGAATCCCGAATTTCTCCTTTGATGGAGCCATCTACCTCTCCGAGTAGAACCCGGTTGGCCTCCAGTGCGTCCGAGGGTCGACCTACGTCAAGCCACCAGCCCCCGAGCTCGGACGGAGTCACGTTCCTTCCCTCGGTTATCAGGTGGGCGATCGCGTCCGTTATCTCCAATTCTCCCCGGTCGGAAGGTTCTATCTGCTCAATTGCCGGGAATATCTCCTGGTTAAAAAGATAGGCCCCCACGATCGCCAGATCGCTGGGAGGACTGTCCGGTTTCTCAACCAGGTCCACGACTTTTCCATCCTCGATTTCGGCAACTCCGAATCTTTCAGGATCATCGACCGAGGCGAGCAGAATGGAAGCAGCTGGCTCTTCTTCCTCGAAATTACTGACCATCCCCGTAAGGCCGGAGTGTAATAGGTTGTCTCCGAGATAGACAAGAAATGAATCATCTCCGACGAAATCCCGGGCACAGGCAACAGCGTGGGCGAGCCCTTTTGGATCCTCCTGGTGGATGTAAGTTATCGATGCACCCCACTTTGAGGTCCCAAGCGTTTCTCGATAAAGGGATTCCATATCGGGAGAAACTACGAGTCCGACTTCCGTTATCCCGGCATCGATGACTTTTTCAACGTTATACTGCAGGATTGGCTTGTTCGCCAGCGGAATGAGATGTTTTGGGGTCGAGTAGCTTATAGGACGCATTCTCGTACCTTTACCGGCACAGAGGAAGACTCCTTTCAAGATAATCACCTCGATTGGACTAATTTTCGGAGTCCCGAAGTTGGTTCCAAAAAATATGATGAACGTAGAAGGGGTTTTTTTCAACTGCAAATATCCCATTTCTAGGATTGATTAACCGTAGAGATTAAAACAGCTTGTTCATCCCGTCCAAGTCTCTATTGTTTTTAGATGACCCTGGCTTAAAATTTACCGGCTTTAATACTGAATTGATGAAGGGGGAAATAAAATGGCCACGCAGCCAATAGTATCGATATATGGAAACTCAAATTCCGGAAAGACCGAATTGGTCGTTGAACTCGTTGAAGAGTTCGTTGGGGAGGGTCTTGAAGTCTGCACGATTAAGCATAGTCCGAGCCCGCTTAGCCTGGACCAGGAAGGTAAGGACACGTGGAGACACAAGGAGGCCGGCTCCCGGATGACTGTTCTTGCAACGGAAGTGGAGACCTCATTTCTCGTACCCCGGGAGATGAAATTGGAGGAGGTCGAGGATATGCTGGAAAGGTTGGGCGGATTTGACCTAGTCATAGCTGAGGGTTATAAGGACGGGGACGCACCGAAAGTTGCCGTAGGGGAGATCGACCCTCGGGACAACACCCTTCACGAGTACGACGGTGATTTCTTCGCGCTAAAGAAAAAAATAAATGACCTGATCTCCGTGAACCATCTCTTAGACGATCTCCCGGGACTGGACTGTGGGAGGTGTGGCTACGATAGCTGCCAGGAACTCGCAAAGGCGATATACGAGGATGAGAGGGAGCTCTCGGATTGTGTCGTTAGAGAGCAGCGGATGGTGGATCTGAAGGTTAACGGAGAGGACGTTCCGCTGGAGTACTTCCCCGCGCAGTTCGTCGAGGGTGGGCTAAAAGGAATGTTGCGGGCTCTTAAAGGTGTAGACGACGAAATAAACCGGATCTCTCTCGAAATTCGCGACTAGTTCTTCTAAATTATCTGAGGTAAAAACTCGATAATGACCAGTTCAGCCCTGGCCGAATTCGATCTGTTCACCGCCAAAGTGCTGCAACGAGACAGCAGGGTGACAATTCTTGCTTCAGGTGGGGCCAACGAATTCAGAGCGCATCTGAGAAATACAGGCAGGCTGGAGGATCTTATTTATCCTGGAGTGACCGTTGCCTGCGAGTGGAAGAAAAGCGGAAAGACTGATGCCAGAGTTATCGGCGCAGTAGACGGCGGGTCGTACGTGCTCCTGGATACTTTCGTTCAGGAAAAAGCGTTCGGTGAAGTCCTGGAGGAAGGAAACCTTGATTGGTTTCCTTCGGAAGTCGAGGTCGAGGGACAGGTTTCTTTCCAGGGCAAAAGGTTTGACTTCGGCTTCAGTACGAAGAAAGGTATGGGTTATATAGAGTTAAAGTCCGCCGTTACGTGCGAGAACGGTTGGGCAAGCTACCCTGATGCTCCTTCGGAACGGGGTATCGAGCACGTAGATTTGCTGGGGAAGCTCTCCAGCGAAGGTCATCCCGCTTACGTGATTTTTATCGTTACCCACCCGGATTGTGATAGGTTCAGGCCAAATGGTGAGGTTCAGCCAGAGATGGTTAGCAAGTTGAAGTGTGCTCGGGAAATGGGCGTGAAGCTCTTCGGAATTAAGATGGTATTGACAGAATCGGGCAAGGTTTTACTGGGGGAGACGGACGTTCCAGTCAGTCTATAACTCCACTTTCTACTGCTCTACCATGGATCAGCGGGGCTTTCACCTTCCAAATTACTGAAGTATAATTATTAAGTTACCCATGAAGAAAATCTCTATAAAAGGTGCAGGCGAGCACAACCTAAAAGATATAGATCTGGAGATTCCCCGGGACAAATTAATCGTGATATCCGGTCTAAGTGGTTCCGGTAAGTCATCACTTGCTTTCGACACGATATACGCCGAAGGCAGGAGAAGATACCTCGAATCGCTTTCGGCTTATGCCCGGCGTTTCCTGGGACAGATGGAGAAGCCCGACGTGGACTTCATAGAAGGACTTTCCCCGTCGATCTCCATAGATCAAAAGACAACTGGACATAACCCGAGGTCCACAGTCGGAACGGCAACCGAGATTTACGATTATCTCCGGCTACTTTACGCCCACGTCGGTGTACCGCACTGTCCAAACTGTGGAAAAGAATTGTCCACACAGACAGCCGAGAGAATAATTGATCAAGTTATGGAGCTGGAAGAAGAATCCAAGATCTACGTACTGGCTCCGGTGGTCCGGGGTAGAAAAGGAGAATACCAGGACCTGTTCCAGCAATTGAGCGATCAGGGCTACCTTAGGGTACGGGTCGACGGAAGGATAAGGGAACTTGAGGAAGATTTCGATCTCGAAAAATACGTAAAGCACGATATAGAAGTTGTCGTCGATCGATTGATCGTGAAGGACAGCGTTCGTTCCCGGGTTGCGGATTCGGTGGAAACCGCTCTAAATCTGGCTGAAGGTAATCTGATCGTAAAAGTGAAAAATGGTGAGGAGTTGACTTTCAGCGAGAAACAGGCTTGCTCTGACTGCGGTATAAGTGTTCCGGACCTCACTCCCCGGATGTTTTCGTTTAACAGTCCTTACGGAGCCTGCGAGGAATGTGACGGTCTGGGAAAGAAGGCGGAGGTAGACCCGGACCTCGTACTTGACAGGAGTTTATCGATCGATGATGGGGCGATTCTCCCCTGGCGTAAAAATCCTGGCAAGTGGAGGAAAGCAATACTTTCAGCGTTCTGCAAGAAGCACGATATTCCCAGAGACCGACCGATTGGAGAGATCACGGGAGATAAAATTGATTTGCTCCTTTATGGGGACGAAGAGAAGGTGAGTTTTCTCTATACAAACCGAAAAGGTCAAACCAAAAGGCACAAGAGAAGGTTCAAGGGTGTGCTGAAAGAACTGGAAAAAAAGTACAGGGACTCGAGTTCGAGTAGCAGCAGAAAGAGAATAGAAGAGTACATGGCAAAACTTCCCTGCCCTGAATGCGGGGGAGGACGGTTGAACCAGAAAAGCCTGGCAGTTACCGTAAGCGGGAAAAACATAGATGAAGTGACCGGCCTGTCCATCGACGATGCCTACGAATTCTTCAACTCGTTAGATCTTAGCAGAAACGAGAGGTTGATCGCCGGAGAAATCCTCGATGAGATCAAGGCAAGACTGGGGTTTCTCCTGGACGTGGGGCTGGATTACCTTACGCTGGACAGGGAAGCGGGTACTCTCTCCGGCGGCGAAGCGCACAGGATTAAACTGGCAACTCAGATTGGTTCTGGTCTAACGGGGGTTCTATATATTCTGGACGAGCCGACCGTAGGATTACACCAGCACGACGTCGACAGGCTTCTAGATACACTCAAGGATCTTCGGGACATGGATAACACGGTAATAGTTGTCGAGCACGATAGAAAGACCATAATGGAATCGGACTGGGTCGTAGAGCTGGGCCCGAAGGCCGGTGTTAACGGCGGGGAAGTAATGCACGAAGGTTCGCCGGAGGGTTTGGTAGCCAACAAAGAATCGTTAACCGGGCAGTATCTCCGGGGAGAGAAGGAGATTCCTATACCCCGGAAGAGACGACACTCACCGGGTAAAAAACTCTGGATTCGTGGAGCCCGGGAACACAACCTTGAGGACATCGACGTTGGGATACCTCTGGGTCTGTTCAACTGCGTGACGGGTGTTTCAGGCTCGGGAAAGTCTACTTTGATAAACGATATACTCTTCCGTCAGCTCGAACGGGAGCTCCACAATAGTGGGGCAAAGCCGGGAGAGCACGACGAAGTCGACGGGGTCGAACACCTCGACAAGGTGATAGAGATAGACCAGTCTCCGATTGGCCGGACGCCAAGGTCGAACCCGGCTACGTACATTAAAGTATTCCGGTATATCAGAGAACTTTTTGCCGAGACCCCTGAAGCGAGGACGAGGGGATACGAAAAGGGAAGATTTTCCTTCAACCGAAAGGGAGGTCGCTGCGAGGAGTGCAAGGGCCGGGGACACAAGGAAATAGAGATGCACTTTCTGCCCGACGTTTCAGTGCCCTGCGAGGACTGTAACGGAAAACGGTACAACAAAGAAACGCTCCAGATTACTTATAAGGGTAAAACGATCGCCGACATACTGGAGATGACCGTCGAAGAAGCACTGCACTTCTTTGCAAACCACGGCAAGATAAAGAATAAACTGGAAACTTTGATGGATATCGGACTTGGTTATATGAAGCTCGGTCAGCCGTCAACGACGCTTTCCGGTGGCGAAGCACAGCGGATAAAACTTGCCCGGGAGCTATCCCGCCGAAGGAAGGGTCATACGCTTTACCTGTTTGACGAACCAACGACCGGTCTCCATGCTGAAGATATCCGGAAGCTTTTGGAAGTTCTGCACAGGTTGGTCGACGACGAGAATACGGTGGTAGTGATCGAGCATAACCCCCATGTCATCAAAACCGCGGACTGGATAATTGATCTCGGTCCAAAAGGCGGTAAGCACGGAGGAGAATTAATAGCGGAAGGCACACCCGAAGAAATAAGTAACGTCGAGAAATCGTTTACGGGGGACGTTCTCGAAGGTATTTTCTCAGAAAAGAGAAAAGAATTGCTGACCAAATGCACCTGAGGGAAGAAGTGAAGAATTTCCCGCAAAAGCCCGGAGTTTATATCATCCGGTCCGAGGGAAAGGTAATATACGTGGGCAAGTCCGCTTCGATCCAGGACCGGGTCAGAAGCTATTTTAATTCGGGCAAAGCTGAATCGGTTAAGACAAAAAATTTGAGGGACGAGGCGGACGAAGTAGATTACATTGTAACCGATTCCGAAGTAGAAGCGCTGATCCTGGAAGAAAACCTGATCAAAGAATACAGACCAAAGTACAACGTACTGCTCAAAGATAACAAGCGATACCCCTACATAAAGATTACCGACGAAAAGTTCCCTCAGCTAGATGTCTCGCGCAAGCGGGGAGACGGATCGGGTGAACTTTTCGGGCCCTATATAGATTCAGGGGCGATGAGAAAAACTCTTGACACTATTGAAAAAATATTCCCCGTACGGGATTGCAGCTGGAAGCCGGAGGACGGTTATCGGCGTCCCTGTCTGCGTCACCACATAGACCTCTGTCCTGCTCCCTGTGCCGGAAAGGCGGACAGGGATACATACATGGAATCGATTGAAAAGATTCGGGACCTGCTCAAGGGAAAAATTGGTGAAATAGCGGATCAACTTAAAGAAAAGATGGAAATCTCTTCCGAAAACAAGGACTTCGAAAAAGCTGCTGAATGGCGCGATAAACTTGAGGCATTGAAGAAGATAACACGGGACCAGAACGTTCGATTATCCGATGAACTCGATCGGGACTTTATTGCCCTTTCAATTGAGGAGAAATCGGGAGTGGATAGTGGGGCACGGGGTACGATTCAGGTGTTTTTCGTCCGAGCAGGTAGGATAACCGGCCAGGATAGCTTCGACCTGGAGTTTCCCTCCGAGGAGGAACCCCCTGCTATCCTGAGTGGTTTTATCAAGAAGTTCTATTCGAATAGAAGGGTAATACCGGCGGAAATTTACGTGGAGGAGAAGCCCGAGGATCTTTCCGTCATCGAAAAGTGGCTGGAAGAATCAAGGGCCGGGAAGGTCGAAATAAAGGTCCCAGAACGGGGCCAGAAGAAAAAAATACTCGATATGACGAGCCGGAATGCCAGGTACGGAATGGGTAAAGCTCTCGGGGTTGGTACCGATAGAAAGAAAAGTGCTACTGATAGGGGAGTTGAAGAGATCCAGGAGGTTCTGGGACTACCCACCCCACCCCATCGCATCGAAGGCTACGACGTATCAAATATATCGGGTACGGACTCCGTAGGATCCATGGTCGTATTCGAGGGTGGAAGGTCGACGAATCGAAAGTACAGAAGATTCAGGATACAGGAAAAAGGCCCCGACGACTATCTGATGCTCCAGGAAGTTCTGCGAAGGAGGTTCCGGCACGGACTTGATGCTGGTGACGAGGAGAATGAGGGGGAGGCCGACGAGAGTTTCTCCAAGTTTCCCGATCTGATCCTGATTGACGGAGGCAAAGGCCAGCTGAATGCGTCAACGAAGGTGCTGGAATCACTGAGCATGGACAACATTCCGGTGATTGGCCTGGCAAAAGAGTATGAAGAAGTATACCGCCCCGGTAACACCGCGCCGGTAGGACTTTCGCGTGATTCGGAAGGTCTAAAGTTGCTCCAGCGGATAAGGGACGAGGCTCATCGTTTTGCCGTGGATTACCATAGAAGGTTGAGGCAAAAGAGAACGGTCCGGTCCTCGCTGGACTCCATTAAAGGGGTGGGACCGAAGCGGAAAAAGGCCCTTTTAAGTACTTTTAACTCCGTGAATCGGGTAAGAAATGCTTCCCTGGAAGAGTTAAAGTCTATTTCTGAAATTCCTGATAAAGTGGCGGAAAGAGTGGCAGAGTTTTTCTCTGAAGAACCGGGGAATAGCCCTAATTGAGATAATCGAGGATCTTTTCGACGATCTTTTTCGACGCGTTCCCTTTCCCAAAGGGATTAACCTGCTTTACCATTTTTTGATAATTATCCCCGTCGCTAAGCAATCTAGTCGCCTCTGAGACAATTTTATCGGTATCGGTACCTACTAGCTTTGCCGTACCAACCTCCACGGCTTCCGGTCGCTCGGTCTTCTCTCGCGCAATTAGAACCGGAACTCCAAAAGATGGTGCCTCCTCCTGAATTCCGCCGGAATCCGTTATAATTAGGTCCGCGATCCTCATTAGACCCACAAAAGTCAGGTAATCGACCGGCTCCACGAGGTTTACCCTTTCTTCGTCTTCGAGAATTTTGTAAACGGCCTCCTGGACTTTAGGGTTCAGGTGTACCGGGAATACGACTTCGAGCTCGGGAAACCTTTCGGTTATTTGCTTGATTGCCCGGGCAATCCTCGTAATTCCTCCATCTAGACTCTCCCGTCGGTGAGCTGTAACTAAGAGTAGCTTTCTCTCGTCGCCATCAAATCCTGTGACGTCGACGGGAAAAGTCGGCTGTACCTCACCTTTCTCTATAGAACTTTCGATTTTGACCAGGGCATCTATAACCGTGTTCCCGGTGACCGATATTGACTCCTCGGTAAAGTCTTCTCTTAGAAGATTTGCTTTAGCCCTTTCTGTCGGGGCAAATAGTAGGTCCGAAAGAGAATCGGCCAGTCTGCGGTTTATCTCTTCTGGAAATGGATTTGCCCTGTCCCCACTGCGTAGACCGGCTTCCACGTGGCCCACGGCGGTGCGATGGTAAAACCCTGTAAGAGCACCTACGAACGCAGTTGTAGTATCACCCTGCACGAGAACCAGATCGGGGTCTTCTGACTCGATGGTCTGAGATATTCCGGTTACCGCCCTGGCTGTAAGTCCCGAAAGGGTCTGGGAATCTTCCATAAGTTCCAGGTTGTAGTCCACGGTTAAGTCGAATACTTCGAGGGCTCCGGTCAACATTTCGCGGTGTTGACCGGAAGAGCATAGCACGGATTGGATCTCTTTTCTGCCCCCGAGCTCGTTCAGCAAAGGGGCGAGTTTTATCGCTTCCGGCCTGGTGCCGCATACTGTCAGGGTTTTTATCATCGCAGTCGTAAAGGCTATTCGATTAGGGGTTCTTGTGCAACGGGCGGTGTTAAGAAAGTGTAGAGTTTTACCCGTAAAAGCTGAAAATTAGTTTTACACTGGATTCTCTTCTATAGTATCTGGTATAGTATCTGGTGTTAATAACAGGAGCCCAGTTCCTTCATCACTATTCGTAAGCGAGTGGTATCTCATATTGCGATAACTATATCTTCAGTTCAGGCCTCTTGCCCCTTACCTGGCTGCCGGGATTTCGTCTACTGGTAGGATTTTAAGGTTAAATCAGTTGCCAGGTAAGGGGTAAGAGGCACATGAGGACAAAATAATGACGTTCGACGATGGTGAAAGAACTGGGAGGTGGTAAAAACTAAGCTCAATCTAGCCGATAACGTTTCAGGTCAGAGGGAAGTGTAAACTTCGGTTCAGCTGGGCCAGGGTATTTACAAATCCCAGAATTTTTCTAAAATAAACTACCATGAGCAGTGAATACAGATCTTTTCTAAAGAAGCTTTCCGTTTTGATTGCTCTTGGGCTGGCCGTATTTTCGCTGGTTGCGAAGCCAGCAGAGGTTACGGTTACTCCTTTGCTCGACACGCCCAATAATCGGACTTACTACGACGAGTTACTCAGCACAGTTAGAGACGCCGAATCATCGATCAGGGTGATGATGGCAACCGCCAATTACTACCCCGAGTATCCCGACGGACTACAGAACAGGCTATACGACGCCCTCGTGGACGCAAAAGGACGAGGGGTGAATGTAAAAATAATTCTCGATAAAAGCGATTGGTCCGGGGAGATAACAAAGACCAACCGGGAGACCGCGCAATATCTTAGAGATAGGGGGCTCAGGGTTAAGTTCGACGATCCGGAGGTCACCACTCACTCTAAAACCGTAATAGTGGACGAAGAGGTCGTCTTGCTGGGTTCCAGTAATTGGAACTTTCCAACCTACACTGAGACATATCAGGCCAACCTGAAGCTGGTTTCAGGGGAGGTAGGGCGGTTTTACGGGCGGTTTTTTGACGCGGCCTGGCGGGGGAAACCCCCGGAGCGCCTGAAGCTTCCAGAAATTTCGGGAGGGAAATCGATAGTCCCGCTAATCAGCACGAAAAAAAGCCGAGCTTACTTCGAGACAGCGAGACAATTGATAAGAGACGCTGGAAAGTCGATTGATCTGGTGTTGTTTAAAATTACTAGATACTCAAGTTTCGGCGAAAGCAAGTCCAACCTGCTGACCGAAGAGCTGGTGAAGGCCAGGAACAGAGGGGTTGAGGTTAGAATTGTCCTTGACGTCAATACCTGGTCGGAAGAAATCAACCAAACAAACCGGGAAACGGCACTCTGGCTTCTCGGCAAAGGGGTTAAAGACGTGAAGTTCGATAACCCGGAGGTTACGACCCACAGTAAAATCCTGATAGTCGATGGAGAGTCGGTGTTGGTTGGTTCGAGCAACTGGTCCTACTATTCGCTCGCCGAGAATCTGGAGATGGACGTGGCAATTAAAAAGCTACCCTCGGTAGCCAAACCGTTTGAGACTTATTTTGAGGAGATCTGGAAAAGAGCTGAAATTCCGTCCAGAAAAGAGTTGAGCGGCGCCTCTTAAAAGTTAAGATTCTACAACCGGCTTCCTTTCCAGCTGATAGGCGAAAATTTCCTCGAAATTTAGCTTCTCTCCTTCCGTATACGGGACTGGTTCATCCAGAACCCAGAGCTGAATAGCTTTTCTCGCCTGAGGCTCAGAAATGTAGTTGTCGGTGGTCAAATCGAGCTCTCCGGCCTCGCTGCCCCAGCGCGAAATGACGAGGTGAATCGGGAGAGTCCGGGTCAGGTTTAGAGAACTTTCACCCTTTATCACTTTAGCTCCCCCGGACCAGCTTTCACTGAACACCCCGGATACGGTAAAACACCCTGATGATTCTTCAATTGGAATCCGGACGTTGTAAGGTACCGAGAACTCTTCTCCGGGGAATATCGGACGGGTTATCACCCATTGATCCGTGGAATCCTTGTAGGCAAGATTATCAGATTTAGTGGGCACGATTTCCCAGCCGTCGGGTATTTTCTCTTCCAGTCCAACCCCCATCAAAGTCCTGTTCCGTGGTTTTATTATAACCTCAACGCCGAATTCAATAATTCTTTCGCCTTCGTTTGCCAGAGGGCTCTCGGAGTGCACAAACAAAAGTTTTCCGGGTAGATTCGGCTTGACCCTTCTTAAAACTTCGGGTTTACTCTGCTCTACCTTGCTTAACCTGATGTTTGAGTCTAATCCTTTCTGGTAGTAGAGCAGGGCTTTCTTGACGAACTCAAAAGTTATTTCCTTTTCATCGATTCCGGGAATGCTCCTCCCGGTTTGCCAGGAGTTAATAACCCTTTTTAACTGTCGATCAGAAATCCTGCTCGGTAGGCCAAAGTCGAGTTTTCCTTCCCCGACATCGAGGTGGGATAAAGCTTCGAGCGGCTCTAGTTCAGGGGATACTGTTATGCTTGAGTCACCCTCTATTTGACCGACGAATTCAGGACTCGCGCTGCTAATCTTACCGCTAAGTTCTCCTTTCCGGTCCGGAGAACCGGAATCGAATTCCTTCTGTGAAGGAGTCCTGATTCGAAAATTAATTTGCCTGGTCTCACCGGCCTCCAACTTATCCGGCAACACCCACTGGCTGGTGGAAAGTTTAAATATGCCCTCATCGTGGGCTTCCGGAATTACCCTCCATCCGTCGGGGACCGAATCATCTATTCCTATACCCGCTACCTCAGTTCGCGCCGTAATTTTTATAACACAGTTTATTGTTTCTCCTGGCCGGACTTTCCGGGCTGATAGTTTCCTTTCTGCTTCAAGAGGACTTTCGACCGTGACTATTTCTTTACGCTTTACTGCCTTATTTCCTCGGTCGTCGGTAATTCTAAGGGCTATCTCGTGGTTTCCCGATTTGACGAAAGTGTGTTCAACTACCGATTTATGGGAGATGTAAGCAAAGTGTCCGTCGCCGTCGAAGTCCCACTCGTACTGGATTATTCTTCCTTCCGGAGCGGTCGAATTTGATGCATCAAAGGTTATGTTCTGGCCGAGTCGATGTAATTCAGAAACGGAGAACTCAGGCTTTAGCCTCGGATTTCTTTCCACGCCGCGTAATCTAATACTGGCAACCGGATCCAGGCTCGTCACTCGAGGGTCCTTGATATCGCCCGTGATTATTCGGACTTCGTCGACGTTTTCGAGGAGGTCAAATTTAAACTCGAGATCCGGATTTTTCGTCAGATCACTTATAATTACTCCGTCGGCTAACCCTGGTTCCCAGGACCACTGGAAGGTTGCTGTGGGAGGATTAACAGAGTATCCGTCGGTTGGATCCTGATCGGGAGGATCGTCTCGAAGAATAGCCTCCGCCCCTTCGGCTAGCCCCCTTACCTTTAATTTGCCCGCTCCACCGATGGATGATCCTGGACCACCCATTACTATTATCAGGCTGGTTTGGTTTGAAGGTTCTCGATACGGAATTAGAAGGCAGGTACTTGATTTTTCCAATCCGGTATTAGGTCTTAATTTGTAGTAGTTGTAAAAATCGCTGGCGGGTATGTTACCTCGAAAGTACTCCAGTCTGGAGAGGCCTGACTTGCTCCCTTATGTCTCTACCACCAGATAATCTTCGGCCGCAAAGCTGGGAATAACCAGAAAG
Source organism: Candidatus Bipolaricaulota bacterium (assembly GCA_018335015.1). GTDB lineage: Bacteria > Bipolaricaulota > Bipolaricaulia > M55B111 > M55B111 > JAGXLP01. Next base: position 69,250 of record JAGXKX010000001.1, on the reverse strand, counting down.
ATAAGAAGATAGGCCACCAGAAAAACTATAGTCAGGTGTTTTGGTGGTTTAACGTGCTGGGACTTTGGCACTTTATCCCCCTTTTTTCGATTCTATAGTAATAATAGTTCTTCTAGTTTACAGAAAAGGCCAAGTTTCCGTCAAGCGGAAACGGGTTCGATTCCGGTTAAGTTGGTAAATTTTGCCCTTCAGGGTATTCTAACGAGTCTTCAAGAGTTCTTATTTCCAATCTCCGCTCGTACCCTGGTAACGGGTTATGTATATTAGTATAATTTTTCTATATTGATATACATACTAGAGTAAAATAAATATTAGACCTCCTCCTTACTAAGTACTTTAAGAGGTGAAAAATATGTATAGTAGGAAGGTCCAGATTACCGGTGGTTCGACCTTTATGGTAACGCTGCCCAAGGCGTGGGCCGAAGGAATCGGCCTGGAGCCAGGAACTGAAGTCAATATGGTGAGTATAAAGCCGAATACAATGGTCCTTCAGCCCCAGACGCAACTGGACGAGGAAGACAAGGTTGGTAAGCTGGAAATAGGAGATAGAGAAGGTGCAGTACTAACCAGGAGCATTATTTCTCTCTATATAGCGGGTTATGAAGTTATCAAAATCGAAGGGGAGCAAATAACTTCTGAACAGAGAGGCACTATTAGAAAGACCACCCAGTCTCTCATTGGTCCCGAAATAGTTGAGGAATCTTCAAATCAGATAATAATCCGCAATCTCTCGGATCTCTCCGAACTGTCAATAAACGAGACCCTATCGAGAATATATCAGATATCTCGCACTATGTTTGAAGACTCAGTGCACGCTATGGTTGAAAGCAACCACGAACTTGCCAGGGACGTGGAGGACAGGGACGACGACGTGGATAGACTTTACCTTGCTCTATCCCGAAGGTTCAGGGTTATGCTATATACCATAGTTGAGCGAAACGGAAAAGAGGTAAACAGGGCACGCTACTTCGATTACCAGACGGCGGCCAAGCAGCTGGAGAGGATAGCGGATCATGCCAAGAAGATAGCCAGCATTTCTCCGGCACTGGAAGAAGACCTGCCAGAAGAAGTCAGAGAAGCATTTAACGCCACGGCCGTAGAAGCTCTATCGATAGTTGATAAATCCGTAAAATCACTTACCCAGCGAGACATCGAGCTGGCAAATGAAGCGCTGGCACAGGGAGAGGTTATAGAGGAAAACCTGTTCGATCTTGACAAGTCGCTCAGGAAACTCGACCCTCAAACGGCCCAGTTGCTGGGGATAGTTTCCGATAGCATAGAAAGAGTGAAAGAGTACGGAAACAACATAGCAGAAACCGCGCTTAACTCTTCCTGTCCGTTACCTGGCGAGGGCACTGGCTGGGAGGCGTAATCTCCTCGGCACGCGGTTTGCTGTTGCATTGTTAGGTCTAAATATCTTAATTTTAATTACATTCAACAACTGGAGGTAAATACATGAACGAAGAAGAGGAAAAGAACGAAGAAAAAGACGAGACTAGAGAGTCAAGGGAGAAGGAATTAGAGGAGAAGATGGAAGAGATGTCAGGTGGTATGGGCGGAGGAATGGGCGGACTGGGACAAATTATGAGCCAGATGGGTGGTATGGGCGGAGGAATGGGCGGAGGATCAGGCCCTGACCCCCAAACACTAAAATCTATCCAGGAAGTCCAGAAAAAATTGGAAGATCTGGAAGAAAAAATTGACGAGATAAACGAAAAACTTTAGATTCTGGTGGAGATGAGCGGACTCGAACCGCCGACCTCCGCGTTGCGAACGCGGCGCTCTCCCGACTGAGCTACATCCCCGTAAGACAAAGCTATTATAAAAGAAGCAGTAATTTCCCTCAAGAGATATTCTTATCGAGAACTTGACTGGACTCGGCGTGTATTGATAAAACTGGACTATAATAGTATAGTTTTTTAGGAGGTAAGAAATGAACGAACTAGTCTATTTGGATAACGCAGCTACGACTCCAGTCGCCAAATCCGTAAGGGAAGAGATGTCAGCTTTTTTTCGGGACAAGTTCGGGAACCCTTCCAGTCTATATTCGGCCGCGAATACGGCGAGGAAAGAGGGGCTGGAACGGAGTAGGGATAAGATTTCCGACTACCTTGGCGTGAAACAGGAAGAGATTATTTTTACGTCAGGTGCCACAGAATCCGATAATCTTGCGATTAAAGGTGTCGCTCTTTCGCGGGATGAGTCCGCTCATTTTATTACCACAGAGATAGAACATCACGCCGTTCTTCATGCCTTCGAATGGCTGGAGGATCGGGGACACGACGTAACTTTCCTCGAAGTCGACGAGCTTGGACGAGTCAAGCCGGAAGATCTGGAAAACGCCATCCGCGATGACACGGCGCTCGTCTCGATTATGTACGCAAACAACGAAATTGGGACGATTGAGCCGATTGAAAACCTTGCTGAGATTGCTGCTGAAAGTGGAGCTTTGTTCCACACGGATGCAGTCCAGTCTTTCGGTAAGTTTCCACTCGATCTGGAAAACGTCGATTTGCTATCCGCGTCGGGCCATAAAATTTATGGACCAAAAGGAGTGGGATTTCTCTATCGCCGGAAAGGAGTTAAGCTGGAGCCATTATTGCACGGAGGGGGGCACGAAAAAGGACTGAGAAGTGGAACCGAAAACGTTCCTGGAATAGTGGGACTGGCTGCTGCTACAGAACTAATGGCTGAAGAACAGGGGGAAGAAATCCCCCGCGAAAGGGCGTTGAGGGAAAAAATCATCGAGAATGTTCTTAAGATACCCGATGCGAGGCTGAACGGACCTGATGAAAATAGACTTGCTAATAACGCCAACTTTAGCTTCAAGGGAATAGAAGGGGAATCTATAGTGATGAAGCTGGATAATCGAAATATAGCGGCCAGCACCGGGTCTGCGTGTTCCTCCCCGAGCCTCGAACCGAGTCACGTACTTCTTTCCATAGGACTCCCTCTTTCTCTTGCCCATGGTAGTTTGAGAATTACTCTGGGCAGGGAAACGCAGGAAGAAGACGTGGAGTACCTGCTGGAGGAACTTCCGGAAGTCGTAGATGAGTTAAGGCGGGCCTCCCCCCTGTCAAACTAACCCAGAAAGACTGCTTTGAGGTGGTCATAGTGTATTCAGAAAAAGTAATGGAACACTTCAATAACCCTCAGAACCAGAGGAAGATGGAAGATCCCGACGCGATCGGCAAAGTAGGTAACGCGCTCTGCGGGGACGTAATGTGGATTTATGTAGAAGTAGGTGAGAACGAGGTAGGGAAAGAAATTATCGAGGATATTTCCTGGGAAACCTTCGGCTGTACGGCAGCAATAGCTACGTCTTCAATGGTAACGGAACTGGCGAAAGGGGAGACGCTCGAAAAAGCCCTGGAAATAACCAACGAGAAGGTTGCGGAGGAGCTGGATGGTTTGCCTTCGGTTAAAATGCACTGCTCCAACCTGGCTGCCGACGGTTTAGTGGAAGCCATTTACAATTACCTGGATTCGAGTAATAAAGAAATACCCGAAGATCTGAGAAAACGACACGAACAAATAGAGCAGCACATGGAAAAGGTCCAGGAGGAGTACGGGGACTACGTGGAGATGGAAGAGGAGATGCACCGGACTGGTTGAGTTCCCGCTACAGCCGGCATTCTTTGATCTTTCCGGATTACGTCCGCCGAAAAACTCCACTAAAAAAGGAGGATCATGGATTTAGTATTTTCAGAAGAAGCCTTGCAGTACCGCTCGGCCGGGCATCCCGAAAGCCCCGACCGAGTTAAGAAAGCGCATAATTATTTAAAGGATAAATACGATGTTAAGGAACCGGTTCAGGCCTCAAATGACGACCTACTTTTAGTCCACGACGAAGATTTCGTCCAGAGGGTCAAAGAGGGCAGGTTCTCGGACCCTGATTGTCCCAAATATGAAGATTTATTCTTTTACGCAACTCTTTCAGCGGGAGGAGCAATTACCGCTCAGGAATCCGGAGCTTTGTCTATTATGAGGCCTCCCGGCCATCACGCCGGACGTAACTTTCTCGGGGGTTTTTGTTACTTTAACAACCTAGCTATAGCGGTTGAGAAATCAGGATTGAAGACCTTAATAGTTGATTTTGACGCCCATCACGGCAATGGAACGGAGGACATCTTTCTCGGAAAAGAAGGCGTTACGTACCTTTCCCTGCATCGCTCGCCCGGCTTTCCAGGAACGGGCCGCGAATCCCATCAGAACGCTATTAATCACCCGGTTTCGGCTACTATAGGAGACGAAAAGTATCTTGATTTACTGAACGAGGAACTCCAGCGATTGCGCGAAAAGGAGCTCGAACAGCTGGCACTATCAGCTGGATTTGACGGCCACAAGGATGACCCGCTGGCCTCAGTTGGCCTCTCTACTTCTGCTTTCAAAGAAATCGGAAATATGTTGAGGGAGGTGGGCATCCCTGCTTTCGGCGTCCTGGAAGGAGGATACGTTGGTGATGATCTGGGAAGGAATATCGATGCCTTTCTGAGAGGTTTTAACGCTCAAGATTAATGGTCGCTAAATGAAAATACTCGCCTATTCCAAGGCTCTTTATTCCAGCTGGCTCTACTACAGCCCGGACAGGATTCTTTTTGATGCGGGGGAAAGCGTGAGCAGTATTATGGGGAATAAAACATTTGCAGTCCAAAACGTTTTTCTCTCGCACGGCCACACGGATCATATAGCGGGCCTTGTGAGTCTTGTCAACATAAGAAACAACGCTATGGGAGACAAGAAAAAGCCGTTGAATATTTACTACCCCCGAAACAATTTTCATATTTCCGAATTGATAAATTATCTCAGCAGAACCAATAATAACGTAAAGTACCCACTCAACTGGGTACCGATTGAGCCGGACGAGGAGGTTCAGGTTTATGGTGAGGACGGCTCGCGGAATCCTCGGTTCGTCAGTGCTTTCTCCACCGAACACTCCCGGAGCGAAGTATCGCTCGGGTATAATATCATCGAAGAACGCCAGCGTTTGAAGGACGAGTATAGCGATTATTCTCAGGAGGAGATAAGGGAAATAGCTGAACGAGAAGGGCGAGAAGGACTGATGGAAACTTACAGACAGAAGATATTTACTTACGGTGGCGATTCCGTGCCCCTGGATCCGAAGAAGATTGAAGGTACGGAGGTTCTATGCCACGACTGCACTTTCCTTGAAGAAGAGGATAGAAAAATGTACAAACATGCCACTTTAGAGGAAGCCATAAAGGTGGGCAAGGAGGCGGGAGTGGAAAAGAAATTTCTGGGCTTTCATATTTCCTCCCGATACAAAGACAGAATACAGGAACTTAAAGTAGAAATCATGGACTCGGAAGACCCTCCGTTTGAAGTAGAATTGGTCTCGCCCGGCAGGATCTATCGCGAAGACTGATCGCTCTCAATTTTGGGTTCCAGTTGTACTCAATTCTTTCACCATTGTATTTAACCTAGACGAAATGCATAAATAATGACTCTATTTTCTCAAGGACCCCCTCCCCGCTTACCTGGCTGCCGGGATTTAGGGTATGTTCAATTTCTTAAAGTTAAATCAGTTGCCAGGTAAGCGGGAGGGGGATTTTTCGAACGAGCGATTAATTACGGGAGTGGTGAAAGAGTTGGGTTGGAAAAACTTTTCATCTCATTTCTTTTTCAACGTTTAAGTTTTGATTCCAAACGAGCCAGCGGAGGACGTAAACAAGTTCGGTCAGCCGGCGGGCAGAACGTAAAAGTAAATCGCGTAGAAGTGACTGACGCTCCCACCAATGACGAACAGGTGCCAGATCATGTGATTATAGGGAAGACTGTGCCAGCCCAGGAAAATTAACCCCAAAAGATAAATAAAACTACCAAGCAGGACCCAGAGAAACCCGGTGAACGGTAGTCCCAGATAAAGCTGTTTCATTATCAAAGTGGAAAGCGAGCCCATGATAACGTAAGTACTAGCCTCGAATCTGGGATAGCGGTTTATAAAGAAGATTTTAAAGACAATTCCTCCGAAAGCGAAGGCCCAGACCAGGGAGAACATGATCCAGCCCAGAGTTGTCTTCAAAGTTATTAACAGCAGAGGAGTGAAGGTTCCCGCAACCAGAAAGTATATTGTGCCGTGATCGATGAACTGGAGGATCTTTTTGTACCTCTTCTCGGGAATTATGTGATAGAGGGTCGAAGCTAAGTGCGCAAGTATCAACGTGGTGCCAAATATTACCACACTGGCAAGCCGGAGTCTGCCCTGGAGTGGTAGGGTTCTAAGAATCATCAGGATTAGCCCGGCCACGCTCAGGGCCGTTCCCAGCCCGTGAGAAAGACCGTTGGCAATTTCCTCTTTTCTCGTGTGTAATAGCCGAAATTCTGCGCCCTCCGGTCGGTCGTCGAAAATCATCTTAGTGCAGCTTTGCCTCCAGTTTCTCTAACATGTCTTTTACCATGGTCTCCAAACCGTAATTCGGGTCCCAGCCCCATTCCTCCCTGGCAGGTGTGTCGTCCATCGAATCGGGCCATGAGTCGGCAATTTCCTGCCGCTCGTCCGGTTGGAAGTCGTACGTAAATTCGGGAATGTATTCCTCTATCTTGTGAGCTAGTTCACCCGCAGAGAAGCTCATAGAAGATACGTTGAAATCACAATGGTGCTCCAGGTCATCCAGGTTCGCCTCGGCCAAGTCTATCAAGGATTTTACACAGTCGGGCATGTACATGAGTGGCAGTGTAGTGTCTTCTCGGACGAAGAAAGTGTAGTGTTCTTCTTTAATTGCTTCATAAAATACTTCTACCGCGTAATCAGTTGTTCCACCCCCGGGGAGGGTTTTCGAGCTGATTATACCGGGTAGTCTGAGCCCACGGACGTCGAGGCCGAACTTATGGAAGTAGTAATTACCGAGCAGCTCGTCAGCTACCTTTGTTACACCGTACATAGAAGTCGGTCGTAGAACCGTCTCGTTGGGGGCGTTTTTTGTTGGCACTTCGGGACCGAATACGCCTATCGAGCTGGGTATAATTATCCTGGTTAAGTTGAACTTCCGGCCCAGCTCCAGCAGGTCGAAAAAACCCGTAACGTTTACTTTAAATGCCTTTGCCGGATATTCTTCCCCCTTTGCTGATAGTATTGCTGCCAGGTTAAACACGGAGTCGATGTCGTACTTTTCGATGAGTCCTGCCATTCTATCCCTGTTTAAAATGTCCAGTTTCTCCAGCGGTCCCCGGGCGAGTTCATCGTCCGGCTCTTCGGTCGAAAGATAAGTTGCAACGACGGATTCGTTTCCGTATTTCTCTCGGAGCGCAGGCGTAAGCTCTGAACCTATCTGTCCTGTCGCTCCAATGACCATAATGTTGTCCATTTCCGCCTCCATATAGAAACCCTCCAGGAAAGTTTTATCAATTATAGAAACAAAAAAACTGGCAGGCAACTACCAATTCAGCTCTGCCGCCCGCCCTTTACAATTTGACCCCTATACCCTGCTTCGGTATCCTTTTGGCAAAGCAAACAAACCTGAGGTGAGGTATATGCCGCTTGATAAGCTGGAAGAGAAGGTAAAGAAGAATTTGAACGAACTAGAAGAAGAGGGCAGGTTAAAGGGGGAGGAACTGGTAATTACGGGAATCGAGAAATCTTCCGACGGGAATGCTCCGCGATACAGGATCGAGGGGGAGGATGGAGCGTTTCTGAAGATGAATTCCAATTCGTATCTTGGGTTGCATCTGAACGAGGAAGTAGTTCAGGCTGAAGAGGAGAGTTCCGAAAGGTACGGCTCGGGCCCCGGGGCTGTCCGGTTTATTCACGGAACCTACAAACCACACGTGGAACTGGAAGAGAAGCTGGCCGATTTTCACGATAAAGAATCCTGTGTTATTTATTCCTCTGCGTACGCGACGATGACGGGGATCTTCCGTCCGTTGACGTCAGGCGAGACGCTGATTCTTTCCGACGAACTGAATCACAACTGTATAATCAATGGCATAAGAATGGCGAAGCCCAAGGGAAAAGATATTTACTCCCATCTCGACATGGATAGCCTGGAGGAAAAGCTTCAGGATGCAGTGGGAAATTACGAAAGGGTGATCGTGGTTACGGATGGAGTATTCAGCATGAGAGGGGATTATCCCGACCTGCCTAAACTCGCCGGGCTGGCCAGAAAATACGATTCGGAATTTGAAGACGGCGTATTTACGGTAATGGACGATTCCCACGGCGTTGGGGCTTACGGGGAAACAGGGAGGGGAACTACCGAGGTAACGGGTGAAGACGGAATAGACCTAATTGTCTCCACTATGGGCAAAGCATTGGGAGTCAACGGAGGGTACGTAGTTACGAGAAAGGCAATTACACGATATCTGAGAGAGACGTCCCCATTCTACATTTATTCCAACCCGATAACCGCTCCCGAAGCCAGCGCTGCAATAAAATCGCTGGAGATACTGGATAGTGATCGGGGCAGGTCAAAGCTGTCTCACCTGAGTGAGATGACGAATTATTTTGAAGAGGGGCTAAAGAATATAGGTCACGAGGTGATCGAAGGTCCTCATCCGGTCGTGCCCTTGATGATCGGGGATACGAAGGAGACAAAGAGACTCGTGAAGTATCTAAAGGAAAACAAAATACTCGCTACTGCTATCGTATACCCCGTCGTTCCCCAGGGTGACGAATCCATAAGATTCCAGATATCCGCTGACCACACCAGGGAAGACCTTGATTACGCCCTGGAAACGATAGACCAGTTTTAAATCGATTCAGGAGGATAAAATTCATAAACCTTTCCAGGGTTCGAGGCTTAGTCGGTGAATTTTGGTGAAAAAACTTGACCTTTCCGGAAATAGTTATAAGGTAATTGACTGCGGCTTAACCCGGTACAGGGAAAATTACGAACTCCAGAAGGAACTTTTTACCGATCGGCTGAAGGGTAGTGGCGAGGATACATTACTTATTACAAGGCACGAACCGGTTGTTACTATGGGAAAATCAGGCCGTAAAAAGGACTTGCTCGCGAGTAAGGAAATTCTAGCTGAACGGGGGATTGATTACGTCGAGGTCGATCGGGGCGGAGGAATAACATACCACGGGCCGGGACAGCTTGTCCTCTATCCAATATTTGATCTGAGACAGTACGGTAAGGATCTGAGCGATTTTGTTCGAAGATTGGGGTTAGTAGCTAAAAATGTTGTCGAAAATTTTGGGCTGAAAGCCGATTACCGGGAGGGCGACGAGATCGGGCTCTGGGTTAGGGGTGAGGGGACCAAAAAGCTTGGATCCCTGGGACTGAGGGTAAAAAAATGGTATACGATGCACGGTCTGGCACTTAACGTCTCTCTGGATCAAGAGAATGCAAGGACGATAAGACCCTGTGGGATAGCCGGAGCCGAACTTGTGTCCATCACAGATTTTGTAGAGGATGTAGAACTTGATGAAGTTAAAAGACTTCTATTGGTAAAATTTTCTAGCGAGTTCTCTCGTGGGTGATAAGTATGAACGTCAGGCCGGATTGGATACAAGCCAGTGCACCGGGACAGGAAAGCAAAGTCAAGGTGGGGAATAAGCTGAAAGAGCTCGGGCTAAACACAGTTTGCCGGGAGGCTAACTGTCCCAATCAGGGGAAATGCTGGGGGCAAGGAACGGCAACCTTTATGCTAATGGGGAGCCTGTGCACAAGGAACTGTCGTTTCTGCGACGTAAAGACAGGGGACCCCGAAAGGGCACTGGATGAAACCGAACCGGAACGATTGAAAAGGGCAGTCGAAGAGTTCGAACTTGACTACGTGGTTTTAACCTCCGTGGATCGAGACGACCTGGCCGACGGGGGCGCGGAACACTTCAGGAGAGTCGTCGAAAAGATAAAAAAACTATCTGAACCTCCATTGGTGGAAGGGTTGATACCTGATTTTTCGGGTGACCACGAGTCACTCGAACTAGTGGCCAGGAGCGGACTCGATGTAATCGGCCACAATATCGAGACAGTGGAACGGTTAAGTCCAAAAGTAAGGGATCGCCGGGCCGGTTACCGGTTATCTCTCTCGGTTCTTGAAAGAATCAACCAAGTCGACGCGAACCTCGTTACCAAATCCTCGATAATGGTGGGGCTGGGAGAAAGCCGGGGAGAGGTGAGGGAAGCAATGGAGGACCTCCGGAGTGTTGGGGTGGATATCGTTACAGTCGGCCAGTACCTCAGGCCTACGCCAGATCAACTTCCCGTCGAGGAGTACTGGGATTCTTCTGACTTCGAAGAGGTAAAGCGGAGGGGCGAAAGAATGGGATTTTCGAGCGTAGTTGCCGGACCGTTTGTCAGGAGTTCGTACAGGGCGAAAGAAACTTACCTTCAGGCGGAGTGCCGGGAAGCGGAACTTTAACCGGGCGATGGTTTACTAATTTTGAAAGTCAATTACCCTCAATATATGAACTCAAAAACAAATAAAGTCAATAACGGCCCTGCTCTCGAAGATCGAGTAAGAGTAATTAAAGACCTGGAACTCAGGGATCCCGCGATGAACATAGGTCTGGAGGAGGCGATCGTGGAGGCCGTCTCCGGAGGCAATTCTATCCCGACCATCAGGTTCTGGCGGAACGGTCATTCGGCGATTATTGGAAGGTCGCAGGAAGCCGAGGTAGAGATAGATATTCCAAATTGCAGAGCGGCTGAAATTCCGGTGATTAGGCGACCCACCGGTGGTGGGGCGGTGCTTCACCATCCGAGCAGCTTGAACTATTCTATCTATCTACCTGAAGCCCCGTTGACCAGCGTGGAAAAGGAATCTATAGAAATGACGAAGCCCGTCTCATCTGCCGTTTCCGAATTTGGCCTCGATACCAGGGTGCTTTCCAACGGTTTGTTCGTGGGATCGACGAAAATCGGGGGCACGGCCCAATCCCGCAGGGAGGGTCTATTGCACCACGGAACGCTGTTGGTCCATGGTGATGATATCATTAAAGAGATGGCTTCATTCCTTCGTGCCGGGCACGACAACTACGGCGAAGCTGTAACCCGGGTTTCGTCGAAACCGGATCCGGTTTCTAACCTGGATAGCCTGGTGAAGGGAAGAGTTAGGACCCCGGAACTGGTGCAAGACATGACCCGAAAAATAGCTGATGCCCTGGGTCGGCGTCCGGTTGAGGGACATATAACTACCGAAGAATGGGAGGTTGCGTCATACCTGGCCAGAGCCAAGTACTCTTCTCCCGCGTGGAATTTTAGGTTTAACGGTAAAACTTGCAAACGAGAATTAGAAACAGGAAATGGAGGTACTACATGAGAGTGGATGTGTTGCGCGGGTCGGTTGTTATTTTGTTGAGTATATTACTGGTCGGATTTTTTGTTTTTTCGGTTGAGCTGGAAGCCGAGTCCTCGGAAGAAGCCAGACTGGGCAAAGCACTCGCCGAAGTGCTGTTGAACTGGCAGTTAATGGTACTCAACGGACCTTCTTACGCCAAAGATGGCGGGCTCAATTCATCGCTGACTTCTCTGGAAAAAGCGTTTGAAGATATAAATTCTCCGTCCTTTCTCGCTAACAGAATACCCCCCCTTTTAGCTAAGCTGGAAAGAGCGAAGACTGAAGACGTATGGACATACCAGTTTGGCTACTGGAATTTTGCTCAGGATGATTCGACGGTAAATCTAGCGGGGGCGGAAAAAGACGAGGAAATACTGGTTAAGGGGAACAAGGATGAGGGATCCGATTCCAGCAGGTTGGGGTTTAGATTTCTAAAGTTCGCTCTTGAAGAGGATAGTGCCGTTATAAGTGTAGGGGAGAAGTTAGACACTCCTCTGGCTGAGGGTTTTACTCTGGAGTTCTGGGTCCGGTTCCGGGAAGGGTCGAGAGGCAAAATAGTAAAGTCGGGTAACTGGAAGCTCGGGTTGAAGGACAGTATACCGATACTGGAGAACTCGTCGGGAGACCGAATTCTTAAAGGCCGGGAAATTCCTCCAAATTACTGGACCCACGTCTCGTTGATTTGGGATGGCGAGAGGGTCCAGCTATGCCAAAACGGGAACCCTGTGAACGAATCACGGTTCTCAAGCCCGCTTAACGTTTCTAAGGAGATCGCTCTCGGTGGTGGAATGATAGGGAATATTGACGAATTGAGGATTAAGGACAGAAGTGTCGAAATAGAGTATCTAAATTTTGATCGGCCAATCGATTACCTGATTGGATTCCCAACCCTGAGCTGGGTCCAGGACAGCTTTGGCCCCGAGAAACTATGGCACTTTTACGCCGGTTTGCTGGTTTCTAATTTATCACTGAAGTTTGATAGCGATCAATACTCAGTTAAGGGTGAAGACTTAAGAAGGGTGGGGGATTTCCTGTTAACTGAAAACGGGGATAATCTTAGTCTTCCCTCAGCTCTACCTGCCAGGGTCGTCGAGAATCTCGAAGAGGTCCAGGAACTGGAAAATAAGGGTGAACTAACGGAGGAACAGGAAAATAAAATAGGGCGATTCATCGAAAGCCTGACTAGCTATCTTGAACTCGGTTAGGACCGTCCCTTTCCCACCAGGTAACCAGTTGTTCCAGGTCATTCTCCTGTTCTCTTTCTATGAGATACTCTCCGATTAGTTTGCCGGATTCCGTCTTGAGAGCGGGTACCGTATTCTCGAACCATTTTCGTGCCAGCGGTTTACCATGGTAAGTTAGTTCGAGCGCCTGGAAGATAAGGTCAAGTAGATCCGCGTCCCGGGCGATGCTTACCAACCTGTCCGACTGTGAGGACCGGATCAAGAGTTCTGACATACCTGACTTAAGCTCGGCCGGTAGACCGTCTATTTGCACTGCTATAACGTCCGACGAGATAGAATCTTCCTTCTCCAGGTAGTTCTGAGCAAGCCAGTCCAGATCCATAGTCCTCGTTTCCGCCACGTCGTGGAACAGACAGTAACCGGCTACTTCGTAGGGATTCTCCCCTTCAAGCTTTCCGAGCAGAAAACCGATGGCCGCTGTTCGAAACGAGTGATCGGCCACTGATTCGGGGTTATCCACCCCAAGTTTGAGCCAACCCGATCGGGGGGTCCGCTTTAACTGTCCCAGTTCAAAGATAAAACTTACGAGATCGGCCAGATCTCCGTTCTTCATATCGTACCTCCTTTTCCTAAATATAACTTATCTTCGGATATATTAAACCCCGATACGAGGTGTCGAAGCTTGGGTGCTAAAGGGAGGTAAATTACTGTGGAAAAGTGGAGACGGATTTTAGTTGGTCTGGTGACGGCTTTCCTTGCGGTTATCAAGTAAACGAACCACCATTTGTTTCAAGAAAATGCCTAAACTTGACTCCGTTAAAGTAATTATAGCGGTCAAATCAATTGTTGTCTTTTCTGTAATTACTATGTTACTTGTGCTCACCCCTGTGAACGTGGGCCAGAGGACTTTCGTAAATATTACCACGCCTATCGGTCACGAAACGCAGGGGGAAACAAGAGTAGTTAAAGGAGTTTACCTTCATTCCCGGTCGATCTCGGGAGAAAGCGCCGGAGATTGGGCGGAGACTCTAAATGCCCACGGTTTTAATGCTGCAGTAATAGATGTCAAGAACGTCCACGGGGAAGTAACTTACCCTTCGGAGGTAGAGCTGGCGCACGAGATCGGGGCGACAACTGGTCGGCTGGACATTAAGAATATTATATCACAGTTACACCGGGAAGGGATATACGTAATTGCCCGGTTGACCTGTTTTAAGGACCGTTTGATGGCGGCCAGGTGCTGTGGTGGGGGTGAATGGGCTAACCCGGAGGACAAACTAGCACAGGAGTACAACGTACGACTTGCGCGGGAGGTTTCAACCTTGGGGTTTGACGAGATTCAGCTTGACTACATTCGCTATCCTGACGGCCCGGGGAAAATAGGTGGTGACTATCGTGCCAGAAGCGAGGTAATCTCGGAGTTCGTCAAGCGTGTTAAGAGGGCTATAGACCCTCAGGTCAGGCTGTCCGCGGACGTCTACGGGCGGACAATTTGGAACTGGAACAGCAAGAATACTGACCCGATAGGCCAGAATCTCGACTACCTGGAGGATACACTGGACGTCCTCTCACCGATGATCTATCCTTCTCATTACAATAATCCTGACCTGGTGTACAATCCGAATAAATTAGTTGATATCTCTTTAAAGACAGGGAAAGAGCGTTTGTCCACGGAAATACGGCCATTCATTCAGGGGTTCGAAAGGGCTATACCCCAGGGCATGGATTTAGTTTCCTATATTCAGGAGGAGCTAAAGGCGCTGGAGTCGCACAAGGGAACGGGTTTTCTGGTCTGGAACCCGTCCTCCAATTACGAGTCCTTGTGGAAAGCTATACAAGAAATGGAAGGTTAAAAAACAAAAACCCCTCACCAAACGGTGAAGGGTTTTACTAGTTTATTTTTTTACCTATTCTTCGTCTTCGTTGTTCTGCAGCGTGTCGTATATTTCCCTGATCTTTTCGTCAGCTCTGGCAAATATTGTTCCTTCTTCGTACCCTCCGTCTTTGAGTTCGGCTCCTGCATCCATACCGGTTAAAATCTCAAGGCCTTCGCTAACGGTTTCTGCCGGGTAAATATGGAAGTCACCGGAGTCCACGGAGTCTATAACTTCGTCGTTCAGCATCAGGTTGTCGACGTTTTTTTCGGGAAGGATAACTCCCTGATCGCCGGTTAGGCCCTGAGCCTTGCATACCTCGTAAAACCCCTCTACCTTTTCCTTGGCCCCGCCTATAGGTTGAATCTCACCCTTCTGATTAACGGAACCGGTAACCGCTATTCCCTGGTTGATTTCTACATCGGCCAGGCTGGAAATTATAGCGTAAAGTTCCGTGCTGGATGCGCTATCCCCGTCTACTTTTGAGTAACTTTGCTCGAACGCGATATTTGCCGTCAGCGACAGGGGCTTGTCGTAAGCGAACTTCTTCCCCAGGTATCCCTTTAGTATCATTACGCCTTTTGTATGGCTGCTTCCTGAGAGGTCAGCTTCCCGGTCGATATTTACGACCCCTTCTTTTCCCGCATATACACTTGCGGTGATCCGAGCCGGCTTTCCAAAGCTGAAGTCTCCGGTACTAAGCACTGATAAGCCAGTGATTTGGCCGACTTCCTTTCCCTTCGTGTCGATGAAGATTTTTCCTCGGTCAATGTACTCGTGTATCTTGTCTTTGATGAGGCTCCTTCTTTCTATCTTTTCCTCCATTGCCTTCTTGACGTGGTCCTCGTCCACGTAATTTTCGTCCTGTTGTTTGGCCCAGTAGCTTGATTCCTTAACCAGTTCAGTTATCTCGCTGAATTTTGTCGATAGTTTCTCTTTGTCCCTCGCCATCTCCGAGGAGTATTCTACTACCTTGGCAACTCCCGAGTTATTGAAGTGTTTTATCTCTGAGCTGTTGTCCGCCTGGTCGCGGATAAACCTGGCAATTTTTATCTCTTCATCTTCTTCCCAGTCCATTTCAAAGTCAAAATCGGATTTCACGTTGAATAGCTTCTGAAAGTCCTCTTCCAGATTATTCAGTATATTGTAGATTCTTCGATTCCCGATGATAACGACCTTGATATTGAGAGGAATCGGTTCGGGTTGAAGCCCCTTGGTAGAAGCGTAGCCCAGCATCTGCGCCGGGTCTTCTATGGTAATTTCTCCCTGATTCAGAGCTACCTTCAACCCTTCCCAGCTTAAGCCGTACCGGAAAAGGTTATTTGCTCTTACAACCAGGTAACCTCCGTTAGCTTCGTGAAGGGCTCCAGGTTTGATCATCGTAAAGTCAGTCGACATCATGCCGAACTGAGCTTTTTTCTCGACGGCACCGAATAGATTTGGGTAAGTGGCATTATCCTCTGTAACGACGGGTGCTCCTTCCGTTTCACCGTTGTTGATCAGGACGTTTACCCGGTATTTGACAAACTGGTCCTGGTTTGAGGTAATCTGGGCCATCGCGGCCGGTTGACCGCCGGAATTCTGATTCGTAAAATCGTCTATATTTTCCAGTATATCCTCTTTGACATCGCGAAGGTATTCTACCGCCTTTTCGTTTTCCTTGTACTTCTCCTGAAGTTTGCGAAACATTGGATCCAGAAGGAACGATATAGCTTCCTTCTTTAGGTTCTGAATCTTCTCGTTCTGTTCCTCCTCGGCCTCCATTACCTTCTGCATGGTTTCCTGTATCCTGGACTGGAGTTCCTCCTGTCGGGCTTCCAGCTCTTCTCTTCTTTCGTCTTCCAGTTCGCTAAATTCCTGCTGGTCCATCGGCTCTCCGTCTTCCGCCTTGGGTACTGTATTTAGCCCAAAAGGAGTTCTCTGGAGTATGAATCCTTTTTCGGAGGCTTCTTCCTCGAGTTGCTCAAACAACTCTTTCTTTTTTTGGTTGAATTGCTTGTCGATTGCTTCTTTCCGTTTCTTGTATTCCCCCGTCTCGAATGTATCGGAAACCCCGTCTTCCAGGTGCTCCACTAGTTCATCCATGTCGTCCTTGAACTCGCAACCCTTGCCCGCTTCGAGCTGGAGATACTGGGGCCTATCCGGATTTTCGAAGTTGTGGATGTAACAAATATCCGGTGGTGCTTCTTCCTCTTTGCTTACTTTCTTCAGGAAATTATTTACGGCTGAATTCTTGCCTGTACCGGGCTGCCCTGCTACGTAGATATTGTAACGGTTTTCGTCGTCCTTAACCCCCAAACCCAGTTCTATGGCATCGAGTGCCCTATCTTGCCCGATTATCTCCTTCAATGGTTCCAGTTCTTTCGTCGTCTCAAAAGAAAAATTATCCGGTGAACAAGTTCTTCTCAAATCCGAAATTCCAAGTTCTCTTGTCATCATCAGTCCTCCTCGCGCTAATGGTAAAGGAGGCTTGGTATCAGTTCAATTCAGGTAATTAGCTTTTTCGAACCACGTTTACGTCTTCCAGGGCAATGGCTGGTGCCTTCAGCACGCTACCCACCCACTCCAGCTCTTTGCCGAGTTCGATTTTCCTTCCCAGAAGTTCGTATACGTTTCCGGCGATCATGGTATCCTTAACCTTGCCGGTAATCGTCCCGTTCTCTATCTTGTACGCGACTGAGACGTTGTTTGAAAACTCGCCGGAAAGGGGGTTGCCCTGGCCCAGCCCCAGCACCTGGTCAACCATCAATCCTTTATCGATATTTGAGATGAGCTTTCCGATCTTTTTTTCTCCCGGGCTTATCACGAGCGTAGTTGGGCTTATGCTTGGCGGTGATCTGAAGTCGGAGCTGCCCAGCAAACCACCCTTGACGCCGTTACCGGTTGGTTTCTTCCCAGACTGCCCCGCTGTTTTGAGGTCGTAGAGGAAACTTTTTAACTTGCCGTTTGAGATTAGTTTCGTTCTAAGAGCCGGGGTCCCTTCGTCGTCAAAACTTCGCCTTGATGGCGAATCTTCTACCCCCCCGTAATCTTCTACTGTCAGGTTTTCGGAGAATACTTCCTCGCCCAGGTCTTCTTTCAACGGTGACGTTCCCTGATAGACGTTCTGACCGTTGAGTCCGGATATCAATGAAACCAGGAGTACCAGAGTGCCTCTCGGCGTAAGAATTACCGGATATGTTCCGCTTTCGATACCTGATTCCCTCTGAGCCCACTTGACCTTTTGTATAGCTTTTTCCGCGGGTTTATCGAGGTCGAATTGATCAAGTTTCTGGGCCGAGCGGGATTCGTGGAAAGTAAAGATGTCGTCTTCCCCGACCTTCTTTACTTCCAGGCTCAGCGAAAGTCCCGTCTTTTCCTCTTCTACGTCCAGCCCGTTGCTGTTTGCGATCCTCCTTTTTCCGACGGATTTAGTTAAGTCGACATTTACCTCGAGGTCGGGATCGAATTCCTCTAGTTTCGCTATTACTTCTTCTCCGTACTCGATAAGTTCTTTTGCCGTGAGGCCAGCTACGTCCGAGTCAAACGTCTCAACCTTGTTCGTTTTGGTAGCTTCTGGAAATACGAATTCGGCCGATTCTCCAAATTTCGCTGTTTCCACGGCCTTTTCCACCACATCCGAGTATCCATCTAAGTTGGTCGTAGTAGAGAAGCCGAGCTTCCCCCCATCGATTACTCTAAGGGCTACTCCCGTGGTCTCCACGTGTTTTACGGATTCCAGTTCGCCTGCGTTAAAACTAACCGGCATGGAGTTCCCGGTCTTCTGAAAAACTTCTGCGCTTTCTACTTTTTTCCTTGCTTCATCCAGGAGTTCCATTATCTTCCTCCTATTGTGACGTCTTCAATTCTGAGATGAGGAGATCCGTCCGTCACCGGTAGAGGCATCTGGCCTCCTTTTCCACAACCTCCGGCAGATCCTATTATGTCGAGATCGTTACCAATGCCCGATATGTTTTCTAAGGATTTGAAGATGTTTCCGGTGAGGACAACGTCCCGCACCATCGGGCCGATTTCACCGTCTTCTATGAGAAACCCGTGGCCGGCGCTGAAGGTAAACTGTTCGAGCTGGGTTTGACCTCCGTAAGCGTCTTTTGCGTAAATTCCGTGGTCTATCGACCCGATCAGGTCTTCAAAGGACTTTTCTCCCTTCTCTATGTAAGTATTGGTCATTCGGACTATCGGTTCGTGACGGTAAGATATAGCTCGCGCGTTTCCCGTCGGTTCCTGGCCCATTTTTGCTGCCGTTTCCCTGTTGTGAAGAAAGCTATTTAACTTACCGTTTTTTATTAGGTAGGTTTTTTGCCTGGATACCCCTTCCTCGTCGTAAGGGATATTCCCCCTGCGACCTCTTATGAAGCCTTCGTCTACCACGTTGAGGTTTTCGGGACCGAATTTCCTGCCCAGGGTCATGATCTCCTGCAGTCGATCGTTTTTGTAAAAATGGTCCGCCTCGCAGAGGTGTCCGAAAGCCTCGTGAATAAAGACCCCTGCAAGTTTTGGATTCAGTAATACAGTGTACTGTCCGCCCCTTACAGAATCGGCAGAGAGCAAAGATATTGCCTGAGAAGCCACGTCCTGGGCCATTTCCTCCCTATCCAGAACCAGCTCAAACCCCGAAGCTTCGCCTATACTGTCGAGTGCCGTCTGGACGTTGTTTTTATCACCTTTTGCAATGGCCATCAGGAGCATAGTGATGTCAGGGATTTCCTGGTACAATTCCGTACCTTCGGAATTGACGTATCTTAGTTCTCGGAAAGAATCGCTGTATACTGCTTTGGTCGATTCGATCCTGTCGTCGTAGTCAAGCATTTCCCGATTGTAAGCTTTTAACGTATCGCGCTTCTCCTCCAGCGCAACCTCGCGGAAGTCCCTCTGCTGGTCCGACCTGACTTCGTCCTCTTCCAATGGCACGTCGGCCAGTTTTATGGATTCGTTCAAGTGTGACGCGACTTCCTTGCCTACCTCCTGAGCTTTTTTCGCTTTTTCCGGTATCTCCTCTAAGGAATTGAAGGTAGCTATACCCCAACCTCCCTGGACGAGAGTCCTTACGATACCGCCTATCTCCTCGGACGAATCCAAATTCATCAACTTTTCTTTTTCGTACTTGATGTTTGTTCTCTGGGCTTTTTCGACCCTTATTTCAGTAAATTCGCCCTTACTTACTTTTAGTCCTTCTTTGATTTTGTTGAGCAAGATTCCCCCCTTTTGGTCTAAATGTTAGTGATTTTGTCGCTATAACTATAATTAATCGCAGGGATTCGGACAAATTTGCCACTACCAACGGGCTCTTTCGAGATTATACGTGGCAAGTGCTGCGATTGGCACGGTCTCTTGGATATGGTGGTATTTGATATTAATCAGTTTTTTGATCGGTGTTGCACTTAATTATCAAGACTTGTTTTCCTTCGGCCGCTTACCCGGCAACTGATTTAACCTTTTTAACTTAGTAGCAGACAAAAACCCGACAGCTTGGTAAGCGGCCGAGGACTTGGTATTTTAAGTGAACAGGTTGGTCACAAACTACGACCACCTTCCCTATAATGGTGAAAGAACTGGATATAAAAAATTGGATTTTATGAACACACCTAAATCTATAGATCCAACTCTTCCATGCCCAGTTCCTTTAGCTTTTCTTTCGATACCCATTCTTCTTCTAGCCCTCTGAGTTCGTAGTATTCTTCCCTCATGGCGTCCAGATCCTCCTGGGGTAGTCCTTCACCCCTGCTTCCACCCGATGGCAGTCGACTTTTCAGTCTATCCGTGAGGTCATCGTCTTCTCTCACATATCCTTCACGGAAGGACAGTAGTTTTAACAAGAGGAGCCCTCGTTCTCCAATCTCGAGCATCTCTTCCGGCCCAATACTTCTACCCGTTAAAGCATTGAGACCCTCTCTCAATTCTGGATAATTGTACCGATCGCCGGCCCTGTTGAACGTCGTGAACCGGCAGGTGATTGCGCTATTCGTAAAGGACATGAGGTCCTCGTAAACTTTTGCCAGTTTTGCCTTGTCCTTCAGTGACAGCCTGTCGTATTTTTCACCAAGACCGAGCTCGCTCGCAGTTTCGTTTGACTCAAATACAGTATCGTGCATTCCTTCAACGTGGGTAGCACCTCGGGGACTGGTAGCGTAACTCAGCCCGAACCCTTTCTTGCCTCTGGGGTCGTGCATCGGTAGCTCCTGACCTTTTATTTGCTGGGCGAAATTCGTCCCGAGTTCCCCCTCGATACTTTGAATCCCTTTCGCCAGGAGGTTACCGAATCCTTCCCCTTTCCCAATCTTGTCTATCAATCCAATAACTGTTTCAGCTTTGCCCCAGGATAGATCAAGGCCATCAGGAGCATCGAGATAACCTTTTTCGTGAGCTTCCATGGCGTAAGCGATAGTCACTCCGGCGGATATTGTATCTATTCCGTATTCGTTGCACTTCTTGTTTGCAAGTAATATTGCTGACAGGTCGTCGTTTAAAATTAAAGAGCCCAGGGCGGCGACGGTCTCGTATTCCGGCCCGGCTCCGTCTACTTCCTCGTCCAGGAATTTAGTTTTCACGACCCTTTTGCATCTCACAGGACACCCAGTACAAGTATCCCGCTCAACGAGGTAATCTTCGTACAGCCTTTCTCCGCTGATTTGCTCGGCTCCTTCGAACTCCCCCCTACGAAAGTTCTCAGTGGGCAATATTCCCGTCTCGTTTAATCCCAGAACTCCTCCAGCGGTTCCGTATTTACCGAACTCCTGGCCCTCTTCGTCCGCTAATTTTCGGGTGAAGTCCTTACGAACCTTGGAGAATTTTTCCTTGTCGTAATAATCTTTGTCCCTGGAACCTCTTACGACTACGGCTTTCAAGTTTTTCGACCCCATGACGGCGCCAAAACCTGGACGGCCGGCTGCTCTCCCCATGTCGTTTATAATGCAGGAGAAGTAAACCTTGTTCTCCCCAGCCGGGCCAATAGAACTGACTCTACTTCCTTCATAGCGTTCCTTAAGTATTGATTCCGTTTCGTAAGTGGTTTTACCCCATAGATCATCTGCTGGTTTAACTTCTCTCTCTGAGTCAACCAGGGTCAAGTAAACGGGGGATTCGGACTTACCCCTGACGATAATGCCGTCGTAACCAGAAAGCGCGAGTTCGTGAGCGAAAAATCCGCCCGCGTATGAATCGGAGATACTATTTGTCTTGGGTGATTTTGCCGCTACACAGTGGCGGCCTGCTCCACCTAAATTAGTCCCCTGAAGGGGGCCAACCGAGAATACCAATAAGTTTGCCGGGCCCAGGGGTTTTTCTCCCCCCTGGAGTTCCTCTGCCATTATTCTAGCCGCTATTCCCCTGCCTCCAAGGAAAAGTTCGTACCACTTTTCGGGTACGTTATAGTCAGTAATTTTTTCATTAGAGAGGTTGACGTCCAGATATTTGCCACTTACGCCGTTCATGTTTCACTCCTTTCTGATACCTCATATTTCTTTTTGTTTGCCTGGCCTATAGAAATTTTATAATTCCCATTCTCACGCTGAGTCAACACCTTTGTTCTTTCTCTTTAAGATTACCCTATCTGTAATTTCCAGCGGCAGCGATAATGAAACTTTCACCGACCTATCATAAGAAACAATAAATTAGAAAAATGCTTTTGCAATATATTTCGAGAAAAAACCTTAAAACGGTACATGTTCCTCGCTACCTATTAAAAGAACTCTGAAAAATATTTTGCAAAAAAGATTTTTATCGCTTACATTCTACCTAATCATCGTTATGTAAACGCAGTTAAAAGGTCTTAACTCTAGGAGCTAGGGGACCGATAGCAAAACTATTACTAACCTCGTCGGCTGGAAAACCATGGATATTTTAGCGATAGTAATATTTTTACTACTTTCTCTGACCGGTTTACTGGTAATTCCCGCTGGAATCCCTGGGACCTTTATAGTTGTTGCAGCTTCCGGTTTTACGGGGTTAATGACAGGATGGGAATTAGTCAGACCCTCCCTTTTACTGATATTTCTGGGACTCGCGATCTTTGGAGAAGTCGGCGATTACCTATTCAGCATAGCCAGTGGGAAAAAGTACGGTGCGAGCAAGTACAGTCTGGTGGGTTCCTTTATTGGGGCGGTAGCGGGCTCAATTCTGGGCCTTCCGTTGCCCGTTATCGGTAACCTGCTTGGTGCATTCCTCGGTGCTTTTGTCGGAGCCTTTATTACTGAATTCATCCTCGGAAGCGATACCCTGCAGGCAACGAGAAGCGGGATGGGAGTCCTTTTTGGTAAGATATTTGGTTCAATAGTTAAAGTGGCAATTGGAATGGGAATGATAGTTAAAGTAATGATAAACTTTCTCTGATTAAAAGCTTAAGGGGGGTACCTTTTTCTTCTGATGTCCGAATTTAACTTGAGTAATTATAGGTCCATTTTCGTCGATATGGACGGAGTAGTTGTGATGTCTAGCCAGCTGATCTCAGGTGCTCCGGAGGCGCTAGCTGAACTGGGAAAATTTGGGGATGTATTTATCCTGTCGAACAATTCTACTCGAACCCGGCAGAAGTTCGCTGCAAATCTTACCGACCTGGGAATAGACTTACCTCATAGTTCGATAATAAACAGTGCATTCGTTCTCGCCAAGTATTTGCGGGAGCTTAGAGGGACCACGAACGCTTTCGTCGTCGGTGAAGAGGGACTGGGTGAAGAACTGGAACTGATGGGGCATGAGGTCGTAGGGCCGGCGGAGGCGGAAGTCATCGCGGTCGGTATGGACAGAAATCTTAGTTACGACAAGTTAGACGATGCCCTGACCGGTTTGCTTTCCGGGGCGGAATTCTACGGGACAAACGCCGATAGGACATTTCCTACTCCCGAAGGAGAGTCTCCCGGTGCCGGGGCATCAGTGGGCGCGATCAAGGGGATGGGGTTCGAGCCGGAAAGAATTGTCGGTAAACCGTCGAGCGTGGCTGCTGAAATAGCTATGGAGATAGCGGGCACGGACAATCCGGAAGATTGCCTGGTAATAGGTGATAGGTTGGAAACGGATATATTGATGGCCGAAAGGGCAGAAATGGATTCCGCTCTAGTTCTGACGGGGGTAGAAACCCGAGAAAGCCTTGAGGAAAGCGATATTGAGCCTACCTACGTTTTTGACGATCTTCGAGAACTGGTTGAATTTCATTAGCCAATAGCCCTGGGGCAAGCTGCGAGTCTATCCTGACAGGTTTTGGGAAGGCTCGAAAGTGACCATTTGAATAATCCGGTCTTTCTCAGTTCCCACACAGGGTCGGATTTGGCTGTCCGGGCCGAATAACTGCTCTCCGCCACTTACCTGGCAACTGATCTAACCTTTAAAGCTTAGTAGAAGGCAAATTTTCGGCAGCCAGGTAAGCGGCAGAGAGCCACTGGTAAAGAATGAATCCAACCTTAATAAATTAAGTTTCGCTTTTATACGATGGTGAAAAGTTTGAGTTTTTGTTTCTAACAGGGGAAAATCCCAAGAAGGACTTTCCCCTGAGTTATCGGCGCTAGATTAGCTGATTGAACAGGTGCTCCATCCACATTCTACACACTTATTGCAGCCACCTTCGTGGATGACATTACCCCCGCAGTCCGGACATTCTTCCAGGTCTTCTACCTGGTTCAGGGGATGGGTCTCGTCCTCCAGGAGATCCTTGTTATTCGGCTTGTCGTTCCGTAGTGACTCCCTGAAGCTTTGGGCCTCCCAGTAATTTTCTCCTTCGGGCGTGTTGGCGAATTCCTGCTCGAGGTAATTTTTGACGTATTCGCTGGGTTCCAGATTTCTTTCCGTAGCACTTTCCCCGTCCATATTCAGGACCTGGCGAGACTTCGAGCCGTCCCTGTAAACGGTAAGTCCCTTAAGCCCAAGTTTGTGGCCCAGCATGAACGAGTTCAGTACTTCGTCCGGAGTAGCGCTTCTGGGCATGTTGATCGTTTTGGAGATCGAAGCGGTAACCCAGTCCTGCCAGGACGCCTGGGCGGCAAGATGGTCGGTGTAGTGAATGTCGAGCGCGGTTACAAAAACTTCTTTCAGGTTATCCGGTATTTCTTCCAACCCTTTCAGGCTTCCGTAATTTTCGTTTATCTTCTGGAGTAACTCCTCGGTGTATATGCCTTCGTCCTTTAAGGCTTTCTCGAAAACTTCGTTGGCGTAGTAAAAGTCACCCGCAGTCACGTTTTTCTCGTAGGCAAGCGAAAATTCCGGCTCTATCCCGTGGGAGGTATCGGCGATCATCGAGATACTTCCCGTGGGGGCGATAGTTGTCGTCATGCCGTTCCTGATACCGTTTTCCTTGATTTTCTCTATCAATCCGTCCCAGTCTTTCTGGTGTTGGTCCCTCTCGTAGTAACCCGCTATAGGAATCTCGCCTTCCGGATACTCCGTATCCTCGTAAACCGGGAATGTGCCTCGTTCCCGGGCGAGTTTCACGGATTCATCCATGGAATAGTAAGAGAGCGATTCGGCCAGCTTTTCCATTTCCTTGTAACCGGTCTCGGAATTGTAGGGCGTTCGGGTATCGTAAAGTAAATTTGAAAGCCCCATTACGCCCAGTCCGATTTTTCTGGTCGACTTTGTTGCCTGTTCTATCTTTTCCAGGGGGAAGTTGTTCATGTCAAGGACGTTATCGAGAAAGCGTGTTGCGTTCCGGATCGTCTTCTCGTACTCGTCCCAATCGAATCCGTCTTCCTTGAGTAAGTTGTGGAGATTAATCGAACCCAGGTTGCAGGATTCGTAGTCGTATAACGGCTGCTCGCCGCAGGGATTTGTCCCGTTGATTTTACCTTTGGCCGGCTCAAGCACGTTGTACTCATTTATCCTGTCGAAGAATATCATACCAGGGTCGGCGGACTCCCAGGCCGAGTGAGCTATCAATTCAAGCAAAGCTTTAGGATCTTCGCGCGAAACCACCTGTTCGGTCCGGGGGTTAACTAGTTCGAACTTCGAGTCATCCTGCCCTTTTAACGAATCCCAGAAATCTTCTAACGTACCGACGGAGATATTGAAATTCTCCAGCTTACCTTCTTTCCCCTTCACGTTGATAAAGTCCTTTATATCGGGGTGATCGACGTTGATTATACCCATGTTGGCTCCCCGTCTCTTACCCCCTTGCTTCACTACGTCCGTAACGGTATCGATAATTCTCATGAAAGATATCGGTCCGGAAGCGACTCCGGAAGTGGAAGCTACTATGTCCCCTTCCGGTCTCAGACTGGAGTAGTTGATTCCCACTCCGCCACCACTCTGGAAGATTAGCGCCGCGTCTTTTGACGCGTCCATTATCCTGCCCATGTCGTCTTCCATGGGAAGTACGAAACAGGCACTTAATTGACCCAGTCTGGTGCCGGCATTCATCAGTGTTGGGCTATTGGGCAGGAATTTTTGATCAACCATCATGTCGAGATAGGTCTGCCAGTTATCGTGATATTTATCGAAGTACCCGTTGTCCAGCAAATCCAGAAATTTCGAATAGTCTACTTTAACATGACCGTCTTCTGCCATGTTTGCAAAAAGCTCGGTCATGGCCTTAAAAGCCCACTGGTTGATTCTATGGTCGGCAAAATTGTAACGGTTGCCGTAATCCCGAAATGAAGAAATGTATTTTTCGGTAAGTTTGCCGGCTGCTGAACCTCCTCCCTGACGATCGAATACCCGTTCATCTCGCATTAAGTCCGGTATGGTTACAGTCGTTGCTACCCTTTCGAAAAGCTCCTTCGGAGATTCTACTATCTTACCTTCCCCGTCCCTGAGGAGATACCGAGAAGCCAGAACACGGAGTGCCTTTAAACTAAACTTCTTTCCTACGCTACCAACTTTCGCTCGGTCGAGGAGCTTCTCCTTCTCTCGCCTTTTTTGCCGATGTTCCTGCCGGTACAGAATGTAAGCCTTAGCTGTAGAGTAATGACCTTCTTCAATTAGAACCTTCTCGACCATATCCTGAATGTCTTCGACCTCCGGGAACTCCTCTTTCCCGAAGTCTACTTCCCCGTAGATCTCCTCCAGGTCTTCGGTTACTTTTTTAGCTAGTTCGTCCGCCTTGTTTATCGCTGACGACCCGGAAGCCTGAGCAGCCTTTATAATCGCGTCTCGTATTTTGGTTTGGTCGAAATCTACAATGGACCCATCTCGTTTTTTTACTTTGTTAATTTCCACTTTTTGCCACCTCGGTATAAATAAAGTTTATTCAAAGCGGAAAATGAAACAAGCTGGGCGTTTCACCGGCGGTATTCGTGTGACCACGTGTGACCCGCTTATTCGATGAGCTATATCTTATAATATCCTTCTACAGGGAAGTCAAGAACCAAGGTCGGGAATTAATGTTGGAATAGTTATCCAGCGGAGTAGACGCCAAATTCAAGTTTAAATGTCGGTATCGTCGTTTTTTTGGTTGCTCCTGGTGAAAGGGCCAACCGGTTGTCTTAATAACGTCCCTGCTTTAAACTTTCCGGTAATATGACTCAGTACTACGTTGAAACAGACGGAAAAATTTATCTGATTGAATCGGGAAATGTCTTGAGCTTTCCCCGATCGCGGGATGAAATACCTTTTGAAGTTCGGCAAAAGGCAAAGATGGTAGTAGAGTCAGAGGAGATTATCTATGCGGAACCCGTTCTATCTTATCACCCCCAGCGCTGGTTGAACAAAGAAGATATCCCGGTTCTGGACGAAGTGGATCCAATCGTTAGAAAAGCTGTAAATTTTTCGCTGCCCCGACTTGTCGTGGAGGCAGTCATTCGGGGACCGAACGGAGTGTTGCTGGTAAAACCCTCGAGAGGATACAACAAAGATCGCTGGACCCTGCCCGGAGGTTTCATGGTTTACGGGGAGACGCCTGCTGACGCCGTTCGAAGGGAGGTTGAGGAAGAGGTTGGTCTCAAACCGACCATTGCTGAATTATTAAACGTTCATAGCGCGATAGGGGCGGAAAACAGCTATCAGTGGGTAATATTCTATTTTTCCGCTGAGGTTCCCGGCGCTCCCGATGATTTACAGCCGAGCCACGAAATCAAGCAACTTAAGTGGTTCGCACCCGGTAAGGCGGCCGAGGTAATTCATAGCCCCCTTATGCAAGAAGGATTTCGGCAAATATTTGATAATTGAAAGGGCTGCACCTAACTAATGAGATGGCACTTAACTACTAGAAACAGACCCCCGAAAGCTAGCTCAAGATAAGCAATTCCAAATTTACCGATTCAGGCGAAGAACAAGTATTAAAAATTCTCTTTTAACCCATACTCAGATCTTTCACCGGCGTATGAAAGCGAAACTTAATTGTGAGTATTGATTTCTTTTTTTCACTACAGACTCTCTACCCTTTACCTGGCTGCCGGGATTTAGTCTACTGGTAGGATTTGAAGGTTAAATCAGTTGCCAGCTAAGGGGTAGAGAGCAGTTATCCGAACCAGATAGCTAATTCCGCCGTTGGTGAAAGATCTGAGACATACCCTATCTCGAATAGAGGCTGTTTTTAAGCAACTTGAAGTCATTCATGGATGATTTAAGCGTTTGTATCTTATCGTTTAGAGACGAAGTGAGTTTAGAAATTTCCTCCTGCGTTCTCGCTTTAATCTGTTGAATCGCCCATTTTTTGCTGACTGTTTCTTCGTCGAGTTTGGTTACTTTATCGCCAAGGTCGTCTATTTTCTGGTCCAGAGAGGAGTTTAACTCGCTAACCGTGCTTGTGAGGTTCTCTTTTGCCTGCTGTAGTAGCTCAATTTCCTTTTTGAGATTGCTCGTTACTTTTGACAGGTCCTGATCGAGGCTTTTTTGTTTTTCGGTCAAGCTGGCTAAACTCTCGTTCAATTTTGTGTGACCGGACTCAAGGTAGGATATTCTGTCCTCAATGGACTCGTCTTTTTTCTTTAATTCGGAAACTTTCAGGTTGATTTCTTCCTCAAATTTATTTAATTCATCTTCCAGGGCGGCCTCTTTTTCCATTGCTCTTTCTATCTCGTCACGCACTTCCTGGTTGGTTTGAGCTATCTTTTCAGCCAGAGAATTTGTTCGGTCTTCGATTCCATTTAACTTTTTCGTGATATCACTGAACGATGAGTCCGTCTTATTAATGAATTGGGTCAATTTTTTCCTCAAGTCTTCGTCTACTTTGTTGAGTTGAGCCAAGTTATCCTCCAGCCTACCGTCGATACTTTCGATTTTGGTTGAAAGGGTTTCGTCACGATTTTTTAGCTTACCGATCTCTTCTTCAATTTTTTCTGTGAATTTATTGTGGCTGGTTGAAAGGGCAGAAAGTTTACCTTCAAGTTTTTCCACTCTTCCCCGCAGGTTTTTGTTCATAGCCCTGAGATCATCGAGTTCACCGGCTAACTTCTCTTCCACAGAGTTCAGACGGGTGTTTAGCTCGCTATTCTCTCCTTGAATATTCTCTATCTTTGTCTGTAATCTTTCGTCCTCTTCCCTGGAAGCTGCACTTACGGACTCTAACTTTTCCCGTAATTCTTCTGATAGGGAATTAAGGTCTTCCGATATCGAACTAACCCGGGTCAGGAGGTCACTCTGGCTAGCTTTGACTTGATCGTATTCGTCTTTTATTTCCTTGAGGCTTGATCCGAGCTGGGTGTCCGATTCCTCCAATTCCGAGACTCGACTTGTGAGTTTTTCAAGTTCGGATCCTTGTTCGTCTAGACTGCCGGTAAGGGCGGTCGATCTCTTTTGAAGACCGCCGATCTGACTCAGCAGATCTTCCTTCAGAGAGTCCATCCTGGTCTGGATCGCCTGGTCGTTTGTGTTTAACAGGGATAGCTCTGATTCAACCTGATCCTGCAGGGACTTCAACTCCTCGGACAGATCCGAAGTAACCCCCTTCAAGCTCGAATAGTTGTCTTTTAGACTACTTATCTGTTCGTTAGCCGAGTGGAGATCGGTACCTAAATTGTTTACGCGATCATTTAGCTTCTCTGCTGCGCTTACTTCTTTCTGCAAATCACCGGAGAGGGAGTTAAAATCTCTTGATAAAGAATTGACTTGGGTGATGAGCTTCTCCTGGCTACTTTCTAGCTGGTTAAATTTCTTCTCAATTTCCCCGAGGGCCGATCCGTATTGATCGTCGGATTGTTCCAGCTGGGAAACTCTGTTCGTAAGGTTTTTTAGTTCGGTTTCTCTTTTGTCAAATTTACCCGTCAGATCGTCCGACCGCTTTTCGAGGGTGGTTATTTCGCTCAGGAGGTTACTTTTTAGAGAATCAATTCTTGCCTGAATTGTTTGATCATTTGTGTTTAACTGGGATAGGTTGGTCTCAACCCGTTCTCGTAGCGCCTTAATTTTTTTCGTGAGGTTCGAAGTGATCTCCTTCAAACTTGAATAATCTTCTCTCAGGCCATTGATCACCGTGTCGGTTGACTCGAAGTCGTTGCCCAGGTTGTCCACGCGGTTGCTCAGTTTCTCAGTTCTGGATTCTAATTCGGTTATCTGGTTCGTTAAGTTGGTATTTAACTGGTTGAATTGAGAGTCGAAACTCTCCAGAGAACCTCCGACCTCTTTGAACTTATCGGCCAGTTGTTGGTTTGTTTGTTCTAGGTTTGTTAAAGATTCATCCTGAGCGCTGTTTTTGGACTCTACTTCTTCAAGTTTTTCTTCAATATTGCTGGTTGTGTCATTTAAACTAGCCAACCTGCCGTTAAAACTAAAACCGACGTATAACAGGCCTCCTATAAGCATTAGGACTGAACCGTAAAGGACGATCTTGCTAAATCTTGTCATTTTTACCTCCACCCCTTGGATAACCCACCTAGTTAACCGGTTCTCATAAGACCGGAATACCTCATACGTTCCTTTCAGAAGTCACCGCAGAAGGAAAAAAGAAAACAACCACGGTTTTTTTATTAAAAACCGAACAAACCTTTTTGTAAAAGTATTATTTGGCAGCTCCACGCTAATCTACATTATGGATACTTTGGCCTATTTGTCAAATATTCCCGTTCTAAAGATGAGATAACCTAGTTTGAGTCCGAGTGTTGGTATAGATTGTGTCACCGAGCTTAAATATCTGTTAACCGGGTAAAATAATAAATGTCCCGTCGCTATGACGGGACATTTATTCCGGTCTGCTGGCGCTCCATATTTTTGCTAAATCATTGATTTTGCTTTTTCGATGATTTCTTTAAGCTGGTTGTCCTCGTCTTCCGGTAAAGGCTTTACTTCGGATTCCTCGACTAGCTGGCTCGTCAGTTCCCTGGCTTTATTTACGGAAAAGTTTTCTTCCCACTTGTCCTCGCCGATTCTCCGGATCAGTTCGGGAGCCATTAACTCCTCCTTGAAATGTTGGAAAGTATGGTTCTCCCTCAAGTAATCCCCTCCGTGATTGACCTGGTCTATAACGTCGAAGGCGATTGCCTCCTCGTCGGTTGATAGGTCTCTTACGGTTCGTTTTGCCATGCCTGCTATCTCGTCGGTCAGGGTAAGGAGCTCCAGGCTCCCCAGATCCCCTGCTCCGGCGAAGGACAGGTCGTGGATCAAATTCTGGCCGCCCAGAATGGCCCCGTAGAGCGAGAGAGAGGACTCGACACCTGCCTGGTAGTCGAGATCGTAGGAGTTCGTGCAGCCGCCCGTTCCGTATATCGGCATTTCTATCATATTTCCCCATTGTCCCGTCGCAGATTGAATGATCAACATTTCGGGAGAAAAGTAAGTATTCAGGGCAGTTCGCATGTCCATCACGAGCGGTGAGGCCCCAAGAATTACCGGAGTACCAGGGTTGTTAAGTTGAGCGATGACGTTTCCTCCGAGTGACTCAGCGAAGGCCTGAGCGAGAGAACCGGACAGAGTCATCGGTGCGGTAGCCCCCGCCTTTTGAGCTGGGTACCAGAGTAAAGGCAGACCCACGTCCGTCCACCGAAGGAGGACCTCCAGGTTCTCTTTCCTGAAGGTCAACGGCGATACGGGCTCGGCGTACATGGTAACGAGTCGATTAGTAGATAATTTGCTTCTGCCCCCCGCTACGACGGCAATCATGTCAATTAGTTTGTCGGTCAACTCCCCGCCGTACCAGTTTACGATAG
This sequence comes from Candidatus Bipolaricaulota bacterium, assembly GCA_018335015.1. GTDB lineage: Bacteria > Bipolaricaulota > Bipolaricaulia > M55B111 > M55B111 > JAGXLP01. The sequence continues at coordinate 37,948 of JAGXKX010000001.1, read as the reverse complement.
CCCCGTGCTTGCTGCTGTTGGTCAGAACCGCGTATAGCTGATAAAAGCCAAGCATAGGGTCGTCAGTAAGGGTAAATATGGACCAGACCACGTCAATATTCGAAAGCTGATCCCCGAGCTTTACGGCATCGGACAAATCTTCTCTGGTAGCTTTTCGCCGTTCCCTTCGGTCGAGGTCGAGCACTGAAGTAGTCCCCGTGCCGGCCGTAAAGTACGATTTTTCGTAACCAAGGTCAAATTCGTTGTCTTCGTCTCTTGCACCCATCGTGAACGACGACGGTGCTTTCTCCAGCGAATCCTTCACAATCTCGGGCGGGAACTCGACCACGTGACTTTCCGGATCCACTCGACAGCCGTTTTCATCAAGAATTTGCCTGGATTCCGGATCTTCTACCTTAATTCCTTTTTCGTCCAGAATTCTTAACGCAGCCTGGTGGATAGTTTTTACCTTCTCGCGGGAAACCAAGTTGAGTTGTCCGCCCCTGATCCCTTTTCTCACAGTAAATCACCTCTGTTGTCCTGTTACGATATTTAGACAGCGTTTTCATTCGTTATTTGGGTAAGTGAATGTTAAACCTGTCCCTGATTTTTTCGTCCACGTCTTCCGGCAAAAGGTTATCCTCTACGTCTTCCAGCAACTCTCTTGCACGTTTCCTGGCGCGGGGTCGGGTTTCCATTGACCCGTTATTTTCCCAGGTAGTTCTGTCTTCGCGATCAACGACGCTGGGTTTGTAAAATTCGTCCGAGCGAGAGTAATTTACGGTGTGGGGCTGAGTAAGAAAATTATTGCCCGGACCTACTTCTTCTATTACGTCCAGGCCAAGCTTATCCTGGTCTACGTCTATCCCCTGGAGAACTCTAAGGGCCATGCCGATAATATCGTTGTCGATGACGAACTTCTCGTCGGCAACACAGAGCATCGACTCCATCATTCCAGCTGCGTGGTGGATATAGTTACCACCCGCAAGGCCGACCTGAAGGAGGTTAAGCGCGGCTTCCGCTCCTGCCTGTGTATCGGGTAATTTTGAGTCCGTCTCTCCAGCGTCGGAATAGATCGGGACGTCGATGTGATTTGCCAGCTGAACGGTTGCTGCGTTCATCATCCCCGTCTCCGGAGCTCCCGCCAGGTAAGCCATGTTCTTCATATTGGCTGCAGCCGGTACTGGCCCGTAAAGAACGGGTGTTTCCTCGGAAAACATTTGAGCCAGGGTGATTCCAAATAGCTCTTCGGCGTGGACCTGAACCAGTAGCCCGGATAACGTCGCGGGCGCTGTAGAGCCGGTAACCGGTGCCGTTGACAGGGCAACCGGGATTTTATAGTTGGTTATTCTCCTGAGAACTTTCGTGGTTTCGATATCTAATTTTAACGGGCTTACCATCCAGCTAGTTACGAAGGAAACGAAAGGACGAGCAAGGAACTCCTCTCTTGATCCGGCTATTATTGCCCCCATATCGACGATTTCATCCACTTTCTCCGGACTCGTCACGGATTCCTGGACGTTTTTGTGGGTTCCGGTAAGGCTCGCGTAGACACTGTTGAGGCTCAGATCTTCCTCGGGTACGTCCGTGGGAACCACTGGAGCCTGGAAAAAGTGAACGTTGTCTAGATTTTCGACAAGTCGAGCCAGTCTTGCCTGATCTTCGAGGGTTGATGATCTAACCTCTTCGGAATTCAGGTCCAGTATCTTTACTGCTGCTCCCCCCGTCCCGTAGTGGACTTTTCTGTCCTCGAGGCTAAGATCGTATTCTTTTTTTCTTCCGTGCAGAGTTATCCTGGAAGGAGCAATTTCGAGGTAATCGCGGACCAGTTCAGGAGACAGTTTCGCTCGTCCGTTCTCGTAGTTGACCCGAGCGCCGTTTCCCTCAAGGATTTCAAGAAATTCTTCAGAGTCGACCTTTACACCCAGGTTTTTCAAAAGTTTTAAGGCGGATTCGTGTATCAATTCTACTTCGTCTTCGTTAAGTAATTTAAGTTTGTCGCCAACTAATCCCGCTCGGTTCATAATTTCCTCCAGTAAATTTTCTGGTTTTATAGATCGTAATAGAGCATGAATTCAAACGGGTGGGGTTTGTCGTCGAACAAACTTCCCTCATTCCGCTTGATTCTTAACCAGTTTTTTATCTGTGACTCCTCAAACACATTTCCTTTTAGCAGGTACCCATGGTCTTTCTCCAGTGCATTGAGAGACGCGCTCAACGACTCCGGAGCCTGTTTGATTCTTTTTTTCTCCTTTTCCGGTAGATCGTAGATGTTTTTCTCTATCGGGCCGTACCCCAGGTCTTGCGGGTCCAGTTCCCTTTCTATCCCGTCCAGACCGGCCATAAGAATAGCCGAGTAAGCAAGATAAGGGTTGCAGGTGGCATCGAGCGTCCGGAGCTCGACCCTTCTCCTGTCCCCGGACTGAACGTAGCCCGGAATTCTTACAGCCGCGCTTCTATTTGACCGGGCGAAAACCAGATCAACTGGAGCTTCGTGACCTGGTATTAGCCTTTTATAGGAGTTTGTAGTAGGGTTGGTTAAACCCATAATACTCCTTCCGTGTTCCAATAGACCGCCGATGAAATGTAGGGCTAGTTCGCTCAAACCGCCGTACTTGTCGCCTGAAAACAGGTTCTCGCCGTCTTTTACCATGTACTGGTGTAAGTGCATTCCGTTGCCGGGAAAGTCGTTTACCGGCTTGGGCATAAAAGTGGCCGACATGCCAGAAAGTTTCGCCATTATTCGAACTATATGTTTTATGTAAAGTGTATTGTCGCTGGCGGTCAGGAGGTCGTCAAAACCCACTTCTATCTCCGATTCGCCAGCCCCACCGACCTCGTGGTGGTGATACTTTACGGGAATCCCCTCTCGCTCCAGAAAGGCAACCATCCTGTTTCTCAATTCAATGCCGTCGTCACCGGGGCGGGGAGCGTGATACCCGCCAGTGTTTGGCAAGGGATGATGTGGTTCTTCGTCAGTCTCGGACTTTTTTCGGTTGGACAATTCCACGGAATCTACCTCGAACCCACCACGAGAAGTTCCGTAATAAAACCGGGCGTCGTTGAACAGGTAGAACTCGAATTCCGGACTTACCAAAAAGTCGTCGGCGATTTGGGTTTCTCTTAAATAGTTTCTCGCTCGAACGATAGTTCTCCTGGGGTCACGGGGGAATCTTCTTCTATTACCTTCCTCGTCAATCTGGTAAATGTCCCCGATTAAGCTAAGTACTTCCCCCTCCTCAGTGGGTTCAAGCTTTGCGGTCTCCAGATCGGGCGCCAGAAGCATGTCGCTGTTTTCAACCGAGCTATATCCGTAAGAAGAGCTGTCAAATCCAATCCCTCGCGATACCAACTCCCTGGTGAAGCTGGACTTCGGGATTGTAATATGACGCCACCTGCCAATTGGGTCGACAGCTTTGACGTCTATGAACTCAACTCCAGATTCGTCGAGCTTTTCTCTCAGTCGGTCAAAAGAGCCTTCGTCACCCTTGATCATGCTGTACCTCCCTCGGCGGATCGTCAAATATTTCAGGAACAGGTTCTTGCTTGCCCGTCACCGGCTTAAGAACTTTGGCCCAGCTTCACTCGACAATAAAACTCTCTCTGTAGAGTTTTTCGATTTCGCTCCGGACAGGCTGGCGAGGGTTCGTCTCCGCGTTTACATTTGTAATGGCTCTGTCCACCATCTCGTCCAGGTCCCCTTCCTTTATCGTCACCCGGTATTGCGATAGATCAAGGATTTCAAAGATTCTTTCTATTTTACCCCGGAGATTTCCCCCCAGTTGCCGTTCGAGCTTCTCAAACCTTTCGGGGACCTCGGCCTGGTTGAAATTTAGTACGGGAAGCGTCAGTCTGGCATTGGCCAACCCGTGATTGGTATCGTAAAAGCCGCTTACCTGATGGGACATTGCGTGTATCAACCCAAGCCCTACGTGTTGCATTGAAGCTCCCCCTAATGTGCTTGCCAGAGACAGATCACCTCTGGCGGATAAGTCTTCCCCGTTTTCGACGGCCGTTTCAAGCGACCTGAAGACGAGCTCCATGGCCTTAATAGAAAGCGTGTCCGAGAGCTCGTTGCTTGCTGAAGAAAAGTAGGCCTCCAGGGCGTGGGAAAAAGCGTCGATTCCCGTAAAAAACGTGAGTTCGGGTGGTAGTGTCAGGGTGAGCTCGGGATCTATTACAGCGGTTAATGGGGCCATTTCCGGTGACCCTATCGATAGTTTTCTGTTCGACCTTGAGTCGGAAATCACCGCCCAGTAATCGACTTCGCTTCCGGTACCGGAGGTTGTCGGAACGGCAAAAAATGGGACGCATGGTTTTGGGCGCTCGTCCCGTCGGTCCAGCTGGACGATGTCCGGTTCGTCATTTGCAAGGCACAGACTTATAGCTTTTGTCGCGTCAATAGCACTTCCTCCGCCAAGGCCGATCAAGCAGTCGGGTTGAAAACCACGAAAGGCTTCGTACCCCTCGGAAATAGTGGATAGATGAGGGTTGCTGGTTACGTTTGAAAAGACCTCAATCACCCTACCCTTTGATTTTAATTCCTCGGTTATTCCCTCGGGTAACCCCAGTTCCAGGATATCTTCGGTTGTCACTATCCCTACACGCTGAAAATCCCGGCTAACGATTTCTTTTACAACATGGTTCCTTAATCCCGGACCGAACTTCACTTTGGTGGGGAGTATAAAATCGAAGTAGTCTTCTTTCCGGTTCATATATCCTGCCCCTTTAAAGAGTTTGAAACGATTAAAAAGGGGCCAGAAACTATCCGGCCCCTTTCTCGCGAATTTTCGTCGAAATTTTATTAACCCTCTATCAAACCGTGTTCTACCAGGTACTCGTGGGCTGCTTCGTCAGCATCCATCTTCTCTATATCGACCATGCCGTTCAGTGCCGACCAGGCCTTCTGACTTTCCATCATCCGTTCGGAGGTCCAGTCTTCACCTCCACCGGGGAAGGTGGCAACGAGTTCGTCGAGTATCTCCTCGATCTCAGGGTATTCCTCCAGGACTTTGCTTCGGACGACCGGAGTTAAGTCATAAGGCGGGTAGAATCGCTTGTCGTCCTGGAGCACGACCCAATCGTTCTCCGCAATCGGGGAATCCGTGGCAAAAACCATACCGACGTCGACTTGTCTGTTCTCGAGAGCGTTCACGGAAGCTCCAGGAGCTCCGGTTTTCAGGTGGCTATCCGCTATTTCGAAATTGTAGGTTTCTTCTAATGCGGGAAGACCGTCAGGTCTTTGGGAGTACTCGAAGTCAATAAACGTACTTACTTTTCCGTCGTTTTCCCGATAAAGTTCCGCCAGGTCGGACATGGTCTCGAGGTCGTGTTCTTCTGCAAATTCGGGCCACACCGCGAGCGCGTAGCTATTGTGGTTCCAGATGGGGTCCAGCCAGACCAGGTTGTTGTCCGTCTTGTCAATCGCTTTTACGGCAGCGTGTAGCGCTTCATGGCCGATGGCAGGGTTATAGGGATAACCCAGGTGGGTCATCCAGGCCGTACCAGTATATTCGGCGCAGATATCAATACTGCCGTTTTCCAGTGCCTTCCTCATCGTCATCGAGGTTAAGTCTGCCTTCAATTGAACGTTGAAACCGTGTTCCTCCAGAACCTGTTTCATTAACTGCCCTATTACGTATTGTTCCGTAAAGTTCTTATTTCCGACTACCACTTTTTTGTTCGCGGCGATTGCCCCGAGGCACGTACCCACCAGAAAGAGTGTCACCAGCACGAATACTGAAAGCTTCTTCATAATAAAACCCCCTTATTTGGAGAGTTGAATTGACTTTGGTCAAAATGTTTTCTTAACTAACCCTGTCACCTCCCGTTGTAGTAGTTTGATTTATCCTTTCTTCAGTCCTCTGGGTGTCATTGCCGCCTCAAATCCACCGAGTAAAGTATCAAGAATAACCGCTAGAGCGGCAGTCGGGGCAGCACCCTGGACTATCAGTAGCGGAATCTGCGTGTAGAGACCAGTTAGAATTATTTTTCCTAAACCCTCTCCCCCGACGAGTACCGCAAGAGTGGCGGTCCCTACACATATCACGGTTGAAGTTCTTATACCGGCCATTATCACCGGTCGGGCGAGGGGTAATTCTATTCTCAAAGCGATTTGGGTTCGGGACATTCCCATGCCTTTGGCGGATTCGATTATTGCCGGATCGATATCGTTTATCCCGGCGTAAGAGTTCCTAAGCACGGGGAGGAGGGAGTAAACAAACAAGGCGATTATCGCCGAGTTAAAGCCGTAACCCAGTATCGGCGCCATTATGGCAATAACTGCCAGGCTTGGTATTGTTTGCCCGACATTCGCGGTCCCGACTATCGGGGTGGCAAACTTCTTCATCCCCGGTCTGGTCACGAATATCCCAAGGGGGACTCCCACGCCAATCGCGAGCAACTCCGCTATACCGACCATCTTTAGGTGGTTCCACGCCTGTCTTCCTATATCGGTGTAAGTTTTCGGTTCCATGTACTTCAGGCTTCCCATCTCCGTAATCCATATTGTCACGCCTATGAAGATACTCAGGAGAATTACTAGAACAATTCTTCGTCTCATTTTGATACCTCAGGGTGTTTTCCACCGCTTTCGGTATATGTTTCACCGATTAAGCTCTGCAGGTCGTTGAAGGTCAACAGCCCCTTCAAATTGTTGTCACCATCGACTACCGGTAAGTTCGCTACATCGCGTTCGAGCATTACAGTCAGGGCGTTGGCCAGACTCGTCCCTGTTTCTGCCGCTTCCGTGTCCCGAACCATAGCGTCGGCCACCCTTCCCTGGCCTGCTTCCTCGACGTCTTCTCGGTTGATCCAGCCCTTTAACTTGTTGCCGTTCTCGACGACTATCAGGTAATTGACTCCTTCTTCCCTCATTATTTGGCCTACGGATTCGAGATCCTGGTCCTCTTTTACAACCCTTGGTGATTCCTTCATGGCTTCATCGACTTTCATTAACCGAAGGCTCTTCAGGGTCCTATCGCTTCCTACGAAGTCCCGGACAAACCTGTTCTTGGGGGCCGCGAGTAGTTCCGCCGGTTGGGAGTATTGAATTAACTCTCCCTCTTTGAGTAGCGCCACTTTGTCGCCCATCTTTATTGCCTCGTTGATGTCGTGGGTGACGAAGACGATGGTCTTCTGTATCTCGTTTTGAATCTTCAAAAATTCGTCCTGAAGTCTGTCTCTGGTTATCGGGTCAATCGCGCCGAACGGTTCGTCCATGAGCATTATCGGGGGATCAGCTCCAAGTGATCTGGCAACCCCAACTCGCTGTCTCTGGCCGCCGGAAAGCTCAGTAGGGTACTTGTCGATGAATTCGTCCGGGTCCATTCCCATTAAGTTAAGGAGGTTTCTGGCCCTCTCTTCCTTTTCATCGTCCGACCAGTTTTTCAGAGTTGGCACCGTGGCTATGTTCTCCCTGACCGTCATGTGAGGGAAAAGGCCTATCTCCTGGATGGCGTAACCCATTTCGCGCCTTAGCTCGTTCTCGTCCATTTCCCGGTTGTCGGTACCGTCGATATAGATGTGGCCCTCGGTGATCGGGATAAGTCGATTGATCATCTTCATCGTCGTGGTCTTACCGCAGCCCGAAGGACCGAGCAGGACACACAGTTCCCCTTCATTTATTTCGAAGGTTATGCCTTTTACCGCTTCCGTGCCGTCCGGATAGACTTTCTTTACGTTCTCTAGTTTTATCATTTTTTCAACCCTTCTGGTGTAAATTTTCTCTCTGCCAGGGCCAACAAACCGTCAACCAACAAAGCCAGCACCGAAACGAAAACCGCCCCGGTTATTATCATGTCCGTTCGGGACGTTCTTAGACCTCGAAAGATTGGTACTCCTAGCCCCCTTGCACCGATAAAGACAGCAATAGTCGCTATGCCGATGTTTATAACGACCGCGTTTCGGAGACCGGCCATTATAACTGGAACTGCCAGGGGAAGTTTGATTTTAAGAAGTATCTGTCTGGACGTCATACCCATTCCTCTTCCAGCTTCTATCATGGCAGGATCCACCTCCCTGATCGCTGTGTAAGTATTCCTCAGGATGGGTAATTGTCCGTACAGTATTAAAGCGATAACGGCGGGTAGGAACCCGAGCGAAGGTAGGTTCAATGCTGAAAGTAGAGGCATGAGCAGGCCGAAGAGGGCCAGACTCGGGATGGTCATCATAATGCCCGCCAGGTAAAGAACCGTGTCCGCGACTTCTTCCCTGCCTTTTCCGGAGATAAATATGCCAAGCGAAACACCGATGAAAACTGCGAAAGAATTAGAAACGAGAATTAACCAGAGGTGATCCATCGTCCAACTACCGATTGTGACCCAGTGACTGTTAATATACTGCCAAACTTCCATTTCCACCCCCTACACACATCTTTGAATACTGATCCCCAGTTTGAACTAAAGCACTTTATTCGTCTCCGTCGTAATTGTTCAGAAAAAATTTTCTCGGTCCCTCGTAGTGCTGACGAACTATTTTCTTTGAAGCCTTGACGTCCTTTCTTTCCATCGCGTCCAGGAGCTGCCAGTGGAGTTCATTTGCTTTTTCTTTATTATCTTTCCAGTAGTTAGCGACCGCCTCCCGTAAAAGTTCGTTGTGCGTTTGTTTCCAGAGGCTACTCATGCTGTTTCTTACAATAGGGTTTTCGACCGCGTTAGCAATATACAGGTGGAATCTCGCGTTTACCTCGTAGGCCTCTTCGTAGTTGCCCGAATCCAGCAGGTTCTCCATGTCGGTTAGAATTTGCCTTAATACACCAAAATCCCTATCTTCAAGGGAATGTATGGCCTGTTCTATCACGCCCGGTTCGAAGACCTTTCTCGCTTCAAAGACCACCGTGGGGTTTTCGCCTTCCTCGATAACGGGTAGGATTAAAGCTTCTAACTCTTTGGAGTCCGGCAAATTTTCTATGTAAGTGCCCGATCCAGCGTGAGAGCTAACTATGTTTAACGCCTGTAACGTTCCGAGAGCCTCGCGGATGGAATTCCTGCTGACCCCCATTTGCTTGGAAAGTTCTCGTTCCGGGGGGAGTCTATCCCCGATCTCGTAATTACCCTCTATTATAGACCGGAGAATCTGCTCGGAGACTTTTATGAATACCTTTTTTTCTTCTTCTACTTTTTCGAACCCCATCGAGCCACCCCAATTCGGTAAATTGGTTAACCAATTTTATAATATACTACTTTCGGGCGACTGTCAAAGTTTCTGAGAGGTTTTTACCGGAGTACTTAAACTTCTCTTTTGAATAAAGAAAATAATAGCTTATGGAAGCAAAACAACTTCGCCACGATTTTTCTTTAGTAGCCCCTCTTTCTCGAGCTCTCCGAGACTTCTCGTTACAGTTTCTTCGGTCATTCCAGCCATTTCGGCAAGTTCCTTACGGGTTAGAAACCTAATAATTCGCCGGTCCCCCTTCTTTTCGCCGAGCGGTGCAACTTTGTTTAAGATAGAGTATATCCTTTCCTTGGCGGTCATTGATATTTGGTTTTCGAGGGTCCTGTCTCTGGACTGAAGTTCGTCCGATATCATGTCCATTACCTGGAGTGCGAGCTCTGGATTATTTAATAGTTGTTCTTTGAATGAATCTCGAAGGACTTCCTGGAGCGTGGAGTCAACCAGCGATTTCGCCGTGCAGGGCTGGTTTACTACGCTGGATGATAAATGATAAGTGGAGAAAATGTCATCAGGTAGAAGTATTTGATAGGTAAGCAAATTGCCGTTCGGTATCCTCTGGGACTGAGAAACCCCTCCAGATTTTATCCGGTAGACCTTATTGTCCGGCTCACCTTCCTTGTAAATTGTTTCCCCGTGGTCGTAGTTAACCGTAGCACCTTCGTTTTCAGCAAGGTCGTCGAATAACTTGCCTAGACTTGAGTACTGCCTGCCTGGTGTCATCTTCTATATCTTTGGTGCGCCCGGGAGGATTCGAACCCCCGACCTACGGATCCGCAATCCGTCGCTCTCATCCACTGAGCTACGGGCGCATGAATATCTATTTGGGTTCATAGATTGCGTTTGTTGCCCCGGAAAAACAAATGCCTTCCTGTTTATTGGTGGTTCGACTAATGGTGCAGATATTAATTCTTCTAATCCATCGTATCTCTTTCGGCCACGAAGATGGTACAAGTTTAACCAGAAATGATCAACCAGATGAAAGCGTTGAAGCCATTGAAGCCCTACCGAGGTAGAGATGTAGAAAATGCTCTCATAAAAGTGGACCAAAAGATTTACAAGTAAAAAAGGTATTAGAAAAGCACTTTCGCCAACAACCATCAGTTTTCAGTCAAGTTTATTCGCTAACATGCCCCCGTTTCTATTCCCCAGAGATCTCAGCACGGTAAGAAAGTAACCTTTTCTTGCGCTGAACCGCAATCATCGCTCCAATACACTCTGCAGTGGGTTGAGGTTTAAACCTTATTACCTTGTTAATATTATAGTAAATTACTATAATACTTTAGTCAAACGAGATATAGGGATGAGCAAAAAGATAGAAATTAGCCTGGATGAGATTAACGAGTACTCTCGTGCCCTTCATTGCCCTACGCGATGGAGGATCATCCGCTTATTGGCTGATGGCAATAAACCAACTAAGGAAATCAGAAATCACCTGGGTGAAGGCTGCCATTCCACGGGCAAACAGAACCTCTATTATCACCTTTCAGAACTAAGTTCTGCGGGTATTATAGAAATGGCAAATTACAGGGAGGAGGGTGGCGGGGCGCCAGAAAAAGTCTGGGAATTAGCCGTAGAACAAATCACTGTAGACCTATTAAAGGGGGAGTTAAAGGATGACTGCGACAATTGAAGAGATGAAACGAGAAGAAGAATCCCTGAAGGAAAAAGTGATGAATCGAAATTACATCTGTAATTGAGGGAATTGCTTTGAGCGCGATAGAATCCAGGAAACTGGTAAAAGAATTTGACGGTCTTCGTGCTGTGGATGAAGTGTCCTTTCGGGTGGAAGAAGGTGAGATATTTGGCTTTTTGGGACCCAATGGGGCCGGCAAAACTACGACAACGCGGATGATTACTGGCGTGATCAAGCCGAACTCCGGAACGGCCACTATAGAAGGGATTGACGTGGTTCAAAACCCTACTGCCGCAAAAGAAAAAATCGGTATAGCGCCCGAGGAAGCAAATGCCTACCTTGACCTAACTGCCCGTGGAAATATGAACCTCGCCGGAGAGATCTACGGCGTACCAGGCAGTCAATTAAGGAATAAGGTGGACGACCTTCTTGCCGCTTTCGGATTGCTTGACAGGTCAGACTCCAAAGTAAAAGGTTTTAGCAAGGGGATGAAGCAGCGATTGATTCTTGCAATGGCTTTGATAAACGATCCCGGAATACTATTTCTGGATGAACCCACGGCGGGATTGGACGTGGAAAGCCAGAGACTTATCAAAGACCGAATAAAAGAGTTAAATGAGGAAGGTAAAACTATCTTTCTGACGACTCACGATATCGCCGAAGCAGACCGGCTCTGTGACCGTGTTGCCGTAATCAATCGGGGCAAAATAGCTGCGATAGATTCTCCGGAAAGGCTTAAGACAACCATTAAAAGCACCCAATCCGTGTTAGTCAGTTTTAGCTCCAAAAACTTTCAGCCGGAGGATTTGAGGGTACTTGAAGGCGTGGAGGAAATAGAAAAGGAAGGGGATAAGTGGCGGCTATACGGGCCGGAGCCGGGGAAGATAATAGAAGAGGTCGTCAACTTTGCCCGGGATGAGGGGGGAGAAATCCTCTCGCTGAACACTACTGGGCCCAGCCTGGAAGAGACCTTTACCCACCTAACTAAAAACCAGAACTAATTTAGGGAGGAGAAATGCATTACCCCTCAAGTCTGCGCAAATCGATCGCGATAGCCAGGAAGGACTTACGGGTTTATTACGGAAAAGGGCCCGTAGTGATCTTTGGAATTTTGCTTCCCTTCTTCTTTTTCTTTTCGTTTCTAATTGGGCGAAACATGCCCCCTCTTTCCCTTATTTCGGGTCTCGGAGGAATGGCCATCTGGTTTACGGCGACCTCAATAAGTCCCGTTATTGCCCCCATGGAAACAAGAACCAGAACGCTGGAAAGACTGGTCTCCATGCCGATATCGGTATCAGAAATGCTGATGGGCGATATTTTGGCCTCCATGGCCGTGGGTGCAGTTCTTTCGACGATTCCAATTTCGATAATCGGGGCTATTCTGAACCTGAACTTGGTTCATTTCTTTCCACTCGCTCTGGGGATAGTTATGGCCAGCTTTTGTTTCTCCGCGATTGGAGTCCTTATGTCGGCACTCCCAACCGATACCCCTTCTGACGTAATGATGCTGGCTTTATTGATAAAATTCCCGGTAGTATTCGTGAGCGGTGTGTTTATTCCTGCTGGCAACCTGCCCGGCTGGGGAAGGTTGATCTCCAGGTTCAGTCCTCTTACATATTTCGTAAAGTTAGTTCGGGTTTCATTTGGAGGGACCGGGCAACTCTGGGTGAACCTCGGAATACTGGCTCTATTTGCGATTTTTTCCTTGCTCCTTGCAGTATTTGTTCACAAAAGGACGCTTCCAAAGAGATTGTAGGATCGGTAAACCTGAAAACTTATCATTAACTGAGAAAAATCCGGCAACCAGGTAAGGGCAGAGAGCCAGTAGTGAAAAAATTAATTTAACCTTTGTAAATTAAGTTACAACTTCATCAGATGGTGAAAGATTTGAGATAAGTGGAGATCTTGATGGAAGATCAATCTTCAAGGCAGAATTTTCGGTTCACCCTCGAGGAATTTTCCGGAGCTTTCGGGGATTCCATAACTGTGATCCCGCTACTAATAGGTATCGGTATTACTACCGAAGTGGGGTTATCACACCTGCTTCTGTTTTTCGCCGTTTTCCAGATAGCGTCCGGACTATTTTACCGGCTACCGATGCCGGTGGAACCAATGAAAGCGCTCGCAGGGCTAACAATTGCCGGGACGCTAACCTATGAACAGGCTGTAGCGGCAGGGCTTGTGCTTGGCATTATCCTCCTGACCACTGGGTCCGTGGGGGTTATGAAATGGCTTGACGAATTCGTCCCCGTCAGCGTGGTTCGTGGAGTTCAGCTCGGTCTCGGTTTTCTCCTTTTGCGGACCTCATTTGGATACATAACCGATAAAGTTTGGCTGTCCGCCGCCGGAATAGGGATCGTGCTTGCCTTCCTCTTCCTGAAAAGAAAATACTCTGCTCCGGATCTTTCCGCCTTCATCGTTCTCCTGTTGGGGGTTGTCTACGGAGTTTACTTCCACGGAGCGCCCGATATCGCTATTATGGAACTACCCGAGTTCCATTTCCCGAACCTGGCTGATTTTCCCAGAGCTCTCGCCCTTGGAGCTTTGCCGCAGTTCTTTCTTAGCGTCGGTAATGCCATACTGGCCACTTCGCTGTTATTCAAGGACTTACTTGACAGGGAGGTCGATCCTGACAGGCTGTCGCAATCAATGGGGGTTATGTGTATAGTTTCCAGCCTGTTTGGAGGCTTTCCCGCCTGCCACGGGTCCGGGGGCCTTTCCGGGCAGTACAGGTTCGGTGCTCGAACGGGCGGTTCCAATCTGATCCTGGGAACGGTCTACCTGGGAATAGCGTTCATCGCCGGCTCGGCCGGTTTTTTAAGCTTCTTTCCCCTGTCTGTACTGGGTGCGCTGTTAGTATTCATCGGCCTCGAGTTGTGCCTGGCAGCGAGTCAAACCGACAAATGGCATATCACGTTAACGGTGGGGATAGTTTCGCTGTTCACGAATATAGCTACAGGTTTTGGAGCCGGGCTGGTGCTCGAAAAAGCGATTAGCTACAGACAAAAACTCTAACGACGAGAGTGGCGGAGGAGGTGGGACTCGAACCCACAGGGCCATAAGGCCTTACCGGTTTTCGAGACCGGCTCCTTGCCAGATTCGGTCACTCCTCCTTTTCTAAAACTTATAGTAGCGCCGGAGGTCAATCAGTTCAACCCGGTTCTTAATAAGTGTTTCCGTGAATATCCTTAGCATAACTTGCTCCAAGAGATGGTTTTGAAATTTATTCATAGATAGAAAGACCAGGAGTTCCAGCTGGCGGATTTTACCCTATGTGAACTGTTATGTTGTAAACCGGGATTTGGATTGCTAAAATAACCCAAATGCAAAACCTACCTAGTGTTTAAGGAGGGGAAGATGTCTATACTGATAGACAGTTCGTCAAACGTCATGGTCCAGGGGGTTACCGGCGGGGAAGGGAAGTTTCACTCCAGGCAGATGAAGCAATACGGAACGAACGTCGTGGCAGGAGTCACTCCCGGTAAAGGAGGGAGCGAAGCTGTAGGAGTTCCAGTTTATAATAGCGTCAAAGAGGCAAGTTCAAACCACGAGGTAGACGTTTCCGTTATTTTCGTTCCGGCAAAGTTCGCCAAGGACGCGATTCTCGAGTCCGTAGATAACGGGGTGGACCTTGTAGTCTGTATAACGGAAAACATACCGGTCCACGACATGTCGGAAGTTTACCACTACGTCATGAACTACACCAACTCTCAGTTGATCGGTCCTAACTGTCCGGGCGTAATTTCTCCCGGGGCGAGCAAGGTAGGTATCCTGCCCGGAGATGTGTTCGAAGAGGGGAATATTGGTATCGTGTCCCGGAGCGGCACCCTGACCTACGAAATTTCTTCCGAACTGACTGACAACGGGTTGGGTCAATCCACTGTCGTGGGAATCGGTGGAGACCAGATCGTCGGTACGAACTTCGTCGACGTGCTCGATGACTTCGATGACGATCCGGAGACGGAATTGATCGTTCTCGTCGGTGAAATCGGAGGCTCGGAAGAGGAGCGGGCAGCCGAGTACATCGAGGAAAACTTGACTACACCGGCAGTTGGTTATATTGCCGGGTTTAGTGCGCCCAAGGGTAAGAGAATGGGTCACGCCGGTGCTATAGTATCCGGAGAGCAAGGTACCGCGGAGACGAAAGCGAAAGTCCTTGAGGAGCAAGGGATTCCGGTTGGTAGAAGCCCTTCAGAGCTGGCCGATTTGGCTGCCCGGGCGATGGGGTCCTAGAAGTAGACGATTTGGCTTATAGTTTAACTGCCCTGCGCGACATACATTGCGGAATAGTTGTTATCTAATTTAAGAATGAAAGCCCTGAAGTTCATGCAATGGGTAAAGCTATCGCGCTCAATTCTTTTGATAGTTTACGCTTAACTATTAAGTCAAAATAACTCCCTGTTGCCCCTTACCGGACTGCCGGGATTTAGCATATTTTCAATTTGTTGAAGTTAAATCAGTTGTCCGGTAAGGGGCAACAGGGAGGGCTCAAAATAAATCCTTAGTCGTGAACTACCCGCATCTTTCACGGTCAAGCTAAAGCCGGTCTAATTTGCCAGGAATAACCAAGCTGGTTGAGCCCCTGAGGTCTAACTAAGCCGAGAGTTTTAGTTAGAACTCTTCTCTATGATATTATCCGCGCCTTCGTCTAAGGATTCTGCAGCATGGATACCGTTTTCCTCTAGAATTTTCCGCCCCTGTTTTTCGTTGGTGCCGGTCAGCCTCACTACGAGTGGCAATTCTGCCTCTTTTTCCTCCAGCGCCTTTACTATACCCTTTGCTATTTCGTCACACCGGGTGATTCCCCCAAAGATATTGATGAAGAGCCCATTTAAGCCCTCTTTTTCCGTTACTATCTCGTAAGCTTTTGCCATCAGGTCGGCGTCCGCACCACCTCCTACGTCGAGGAAGTTCGCCGGCTGTCCACCTTTCTGGTCCAGGACGTCCAGAGTCGCCATTACGAGCCCCGCTCCGTTGCCTATAACGCCGATTGTTCCGTCAAGCTCTACGTACTGTAGCCCGGCGTCGGCCGCTTTGCGCTCGAGTTCCGTTTTGTCTCTTCTCTCCTCACCCTCGGGAAGGACCCTCTTTACTTCTTCCATCGCGCGACTATCGTCGTCTATCTTTACCTTGGAATCCAGCGCCAGTAGTTCCCCTCCTTTCGTCAGGCCGACGGGGTTAATTTCTACGAGTGTCGCACCGTACTCCTGATAGGCCCGAAAGAGCTTTTCCACGAGGCCGTAAAATCCCTTGAAGACTTCATCTTCGATTTCAGCTTCGTAGAGCAACTCCCTTATCATGTAGGGTTGTAGGCCCATGATTGGATCGGGCCGGACTTTGTGAATTTTCTCAGGGGTCTCGGCTGCCACTTCTTCGATGTCTACTCCACCCTCGACTGAAAATATGACTATGGGACCTTTAGTACCCCTGTCGAGGAGCACGGAGGTGTAGAATTCCCGGTCAATATTTACGGGTTCTACCAGCAGGAGTCGAGAGATTTCCTCTCCTTTCAGTTCGGAACCCAGCAGGGACTTACTAACTTCCCGGGCCTCTTCCGGGCTGTCGACTATCTTAATCCCGCCTGCTTTACCTCTTCCTCCCACAGGTACCTGGGCCTTAACCACGGCCTTACCGTTCAGCTGTTCGGAGGTGATCCTGAAAGCCTCCTCGGGAGATTCAGTCACGGCTCCCTCGGGAACCGTGATACCCGCTTCCTTCAACAAAAGCCTACCTTGGTATTCCAGTAACCTCATTCGGACCTCCTTTCAACTAATCCTTCCTGCCATCACGTGAACTCCTAAAGAATCAACCCGATTAATGGTCTCAATACAAAATAGCCAAGCCCGGTTACGAGAAAAAGAGCAATTACGTTCAAGCCTACCCCGTTTTTGACCATCTGAGGAATAGTTACATGGCCAGTGCCGAATACGATAGCGTTCGGCGGAGTCGCCACCGGAAGCATGAAAGCCCCCGATACGGCGATTATTGCTGGAACGGCGAGGGTTAGAAAGTTGACGCCCATGGCGGAAGCAAGTGGTGCCAGCACCGGAAGCATCATTGCCGCCGTTCCCGTGTTCGAAGTCAGTTCAGTTAGGGACACCATTAGCGTTATAGTTACGAGGAGGAAAACCAGCAAAGGCATGGTGGTAAACCAGTCCAGTTTTTCTGCCAACCAGGCTGCTAATCCCGTCTTTTCAATCGCACTGGCGAGAGCCAGCCCACCTCCAAATAAGATCAACGTGCCCCAGGGTATTTTTACCGCCCATTCCCAGTCGAGGGCGAATTCGCCTTCACTGGCATTTACCGGAATCAGGAAAAGCAGTATTGCCATAGCCATTCCGATAGTCGCGTCCCCGACCATTGGTAGGTGAGGGGTGATCAAAAAGCTTCTGATTATCCAGAGGAAAGCTGTCAGCGTAAAAATAATTAGGACTCTCTTCTCTCCCTTATCTATGGGGCCTAGCTCCCGAAGTTTATCCTCTATTAGGTCACTTCCTCCCGGGATCCGGTCCAGCCCTATTGGGCTGCTGATATTCGTTAAGTACCACCAGGCGATCGGTAGCAGAATTACCACAAGAGGAATTCCCATTATCATCCATTCCAGGAAGGATATACTTTGGTTAAAGTTACTCTCCCAGAAGGCTACCAGGAGTGCGTTTGGAGGGGTCCCAATTATCGTACCTATGCCACCAATGCTACAGGAATAGGCTATTCCCAGCATCAAAGCTACTCCAAAGTTGGTTTTTAGCTTACCGTCTAATTCCATCTCTTCCTGGCTGGCCGATGCGACGTAGGACACTACTGCTAAACCAATAGTAGCCATCATCATGGTTGTTGCGGTATTTGATATCCACATTGATAGAAACCCACTAGCAACCATAAACCCCAGGATTAGCCTTTTGGGACCGGTACCTATTGTCCTGATAATGTATAGTGCAATTCGTTTGTGTAAGTCCCACTTCTGCATTGCCACGGCAATAAGGAATCCTCCCATGAAAAGAAATATTAGTCTGTGGCCGTATTGAGAGGCAACTTCACTCGAATCCATGATCCCAAAAGAAGGAAAAAGGACTAGAGGTAAAAGAGACACGGCGGGTATAGGGAGCGCCTCGGTTACCCACCAGGTTGCCATCAATACAGCAATAGCGAGAGTCCTTTTTGCCGCGGGGCTGTGTATCTCGAAAGGTAAAAACAAGATCAGGCCAAAAAGGACCAATCCGAAGACCAATCCAATTCGCTGTCGTAGGTTATATCTAGCGTTTGATTCCTTATCTTTTATCAAAGTCGAATCACCAGTATCTAGTATGTTAATCTATATCGATCCCCGGGCTCCCACTTTGCCGTGTTAGTCCCCCCATCAATTGTATTCCAGCCTGAACGGTGAAATAGCGTGTGGGCCAGGCCCCGAGTGACGACTGAGGCCCGAGAACGTCATGATGATAATAAACCTTAACGGGGATTGTAGCGTCGTTAAACTGCTATCCCGGGGTTAGACTAAAGAGTTTCTAGTTCTTTCTGTAAGTTACTTTCTATCTCTTCTGAAATATCCCTGTGGATGGACTCCCCTGTTGAATCCATAGTCACGAGTAACGGGCCGAATTCTTTTACTTTTAAGACCCAGATTGCTTCAGGCACTCCCAGTTCCTCAAGATAATGTACGTCTTCTACCTCCTCGACCGAACCGGCCATTAGTGATCCGGCCCCTCCCGTGAACTGGGCGTAAACCCCTCCGTGCTCTACCAGTGCTTCCGAGGTCGTTTCACCCATACCACCCTTGCCAATGAAGATCTTCGTTCCAAATTCCTCCATGAATTCTTCTTCGAAGATCTCCATCCTGATGCTCGTCGTGGGACCGGCAGAGACGACCTGCCAGTCGTCATCCCGTTTTTTCATTACTGGGCCGCAATGAAAGCAGGGATAGGCCGAAAGGTCGAATGGAGCCTCTTTACCTTCCTCTGCGAGCCCCAGAAGTTTTTCGTGCGCCGCGTCTCTGGCGGTGAATATCTTGCCGGTTACTTTAAACGGTTCGTTTACTCGTAGGTCAGCAACTACCTCTGGTTTCAAAGGCGTCTCCAGTATTTTCATCTTCCCACCTCCACGAGATCCCCTTCCGGGGTGATTCGGAACGAGGTCCGCCTGTTTGCCCAGCACTGGGGCGTGATACCCACTGGATAGGAGGCTGGATGGCGGTGGTCGTGTTCGACCTTTACGTCCAGTACTGTCGTCTCCCCTCCGACTCCCATCGGACCAACGCCGAGATTATTTGCTCTTTCTTTTAACTCTTCCTCCAGGTCCGCTATCTCCGGATCTTCATGGCGTTCATCCACAGGTCTTAATAGAGACTTTTTTGCCAGACTCATCGATATGGATGCCGATCCTCCCAGACCGACTCCAACTACGGTCGGCGGACAGGGCTTACCTTCCATGGAAGCAATTCTTTTCAGGACCAGTTCCTTTACTCCTTTGATCCCTTTACCTGGAGTCATCATAGTTAACTGACTCATGTTCGTGCTGCCCCCGCCCTTCGGGAGGTACGTAACCTTGAGGTCAGTTCCGTCAGTAATATCCCAGTTTATCCAGGGAATGGAGCGTCCAGTGTTGTCTCCAGGGTTTTTCCCTGAAATTGGATGGACAGTATTAGGCCGAATTGGTACCTCTTCGGTGGCCCGCTGGACCCCCTCCCTGAAAGCCTTCTTGATCTCGTCCAGCTGGTTGATGGCCGGATAATCGGCTCCCAGTTGAACGTAAAAAGTAGGTGTTCCGGTGTCCTGACATATCGGTATCTCTTCTTTCTGGCCGATTTCTACGGCCTCGAGTATCGCGTCCAGCTGGACGCGTGCCCCATCTTCCTCCTTTTCTCGCGCCTCTTTCAGCGCTGCCAGCGTCGGTTCCGGGAGCGTGGTGACCGCCTTTTTAATCGGACCAACCAAATCCCGCGCGAGTCTCTCCGGATTCATATCTTTCACCTCTCATAATTTCAACCCCATTCTATCCGGGGTTAATTGTTTTATTCTCTTTTGCCCTGAGTATATGGATCGTTTTCTCACTTTAGATTGAATGCTTTTCCTGGCATAGTTTGCTACCTTTCTGTTTGTATTAGGCCAGAAAGGGCTCCGGGCCGAGAAAATTTCAGCGACGCGGCGCATATGTCTGACCGAACCAGCCCAGCACTCAATTGGGCACTAAATCCTCGAAGAGGCAAGGTGTTGTTTTATTGACAACTTAGTACAAAATTTCCCAGTCTACATATGGAGGCTCCAATTGAGTGCTGGGCTTCCATTTCAGTAATTAATAATGGTTCTAAGTGAACTTAGATTCTAGTAAATGATTACTTTACACGCGAGTCGGAAATTTCTCGGTCCGGGAAGCCCGGGGGTCTCTAGTAAGCGATGTCAAAGAAAAAGTTTATTCCTCCGGTGGCTCCTCGATCAGTCCTTCCTCCATAGCACTCTGGGTCCAGTTTCGCGCTTTTTCGATCCTGGAGCGAGCGGATTCTTCCAGCTCTTTCTTGGTTAATTCGTTTCTGGCAATTCCTTGTTCGATTGCCTTCTGGCCGACCGCCACAGCCTGGTTGATAAAGACCTCCCACTCGTCCATAGTGGGAACCACGTAGTCTTCTTTAAGTCCCTTTTCTTCTGCCGTGTCAGCGATGGCGTGTGCCGCAGCAATTGCCATTTCGTCAGTGATCGTCTTTGCATTTACGTCCAGAGTACCGCGGAAGATCCCGGGAAAGCCGATAGAGTTATTGATCTGATTTGGAAAGTCCGATCTACCGGTTCCTACGATCCGTGCTCCGGCCTCCTTTGCCTTCCAGGGCCAAATTTCAGGAATAGGATTCGCGACGACGAAGACGATCGCGTCGTCGTTCATCTTTTCGATCCATCGCTTTTTCAACGTGTCCGGTCCCGGTGCAGAAGCGGCAACCAATACGTCAGTATCGCGTATTGCTTCTTCCAGGCCGCCGGTTCTCCCCTCGCCGTTCGTCTTCTTTGCCAGATCCCACTTGTAGGGATTGTAGTCCTTGTTTTCCTCAAGGTCTTCTCTGCCTTCGTGGAGAATTCCCGTACTGTCCGATATTATCACGTTTTCCGGGGGAACGCCCGCAGTGAACATTACCCGCGTTAGCGCGACGTTTGCCGCCCCGGCTCCGATAATGGAGTAGGTCACTTCTTCCAGGTCCTTTCCTACTATTTTGAGGGCATTAATTACACCGGCAAGCTCTATAGAGGCTGTGCCCTGCTGGTCATCGTGCCAGACCGGAATGCTCATCTCTTCTCGTAAAGTGTCAAGAATCTCGAAACATTTGGGTTTTGCGAAGTCCTCCAGATTGATTCCGCCGAAGGAAGGTTCCAGGATTTTTACGGTTCTGATTATCTCCTCCGGGTCCTCCGTGTCCAGGGTGATTGGGAAGGCATCAACGCCGCCCAGGTACTTAAATAACAATGCTTTTCCTTCCATAACCGGTAAGCCGGCTTTCGGGCCTATATTACCTAATCCAAGGACCCTTGAACCGTCCGAGACTACTGCCACCATGTTCGCCTTATTCGTATGTTCGAAAACCTTTTCCGGGTCCTCGTCTATTTCCCGACACGGTTCGGCAACTCCCGGTGTGTACCAGATGCCAAAATCCTCAAAACTCCTGATCGAACACTTGGGGTTTGTTTGGATCTTTCCTTTGTAGAAAGGATGTAACCTTAGCGCGTCCTTTCCAGGTTTTTTCGCCTTTCTCAGTAGTTCTTCTTCGCTAAATTCTTCTTCCATAACTTAACCTCCTTTAATATTTTTTAAGCCTCATTTAACCGGATGAAAATCGCCCAGGCAAAAAGGTCTAATCACCACTCCATTCCCAGGAATTTGGGGTTATTGACCCTGCAGGTAATCGTCTGCAACGTCGCAGTAGGTAGGTCTATCGTCCTCGACGAATTTCCCCACGACGATCTCCGCTTCAGGATCCCGTTCTATCTCCGCATCGCCCGGGTCCGATCCGTGCTTTATAACGGTTCGATCCTGGTAGCTTTTCAGTTCGTCAATTCCTTCTCCGAGATCGTTCTTCCTACCGTAACCGGTAGGGCAGGGTGACAGTATCTCGACAAAGGAAAATCCCCTTTTCGAGAGGGCCTCTTCCATTGCTTGCTGGATCCTTCTGGCGTGGACGGAAGTCCACCGAGCGACGTAGATCGCTCCAGCGGAAGCGGCCAGGTCAGGGAGGTTAAATGGATCTTCGTAGTTGCCGTAGGGGGACGTCGTCGCGGTTGCTCCCTGGGGTGTTGTGGGGCCAAATTGACCGCCTGTCATTCCAAAATTGTAATTGTTCACGCAGATTACAGTCATGTCCACGTTACGGCGAGCCGCGTGGATAAAATGATTACCGCCAATGGCGAATAGATCACCGTCACCGCTAAATACGGTTACGTTCATTTCCGGGTTGGAGAGTTTTAATCCCGTGGCAAACGGAATTGCCCGGCCATGTGTCGTGTGGTAAGAATCCGTTTCGAAATAACCAGCGGCTCTTCCGGTGCAGCCTATCCCGGATACCACCCCGATATCGTCTATCGGAATTTCAAGTTTCTCGTAAGCGTTCGTTAAGCTTGTTACGGCGGATCCGAGCCCGCAGCCGGAACACCAGATGTGCGGTAATCTTTCTTCCCTGAGGTATTTGGTTGCGGGGTGCTCTGCTGAGGTTAGTTCCGGTTTCACTTCTTCTTTTTGCTTGAGTTCTGTCGTCATAACAAAGCCTCCAGGCTTTCAAGTATCTGTTCTGGCTCGTGCAATCCTCCCCCGGGATGAGGTACTAGCTTTACTTCGGTATTACCGGCGCTCGCCCTCTCGACTTCCCTGACCATCTGTCCCAGATTTATTTCGGGAACGACTATTCCCTTTACCTGTTTGCTAAACTCTTTTATCTCGTCTTCCGGGAAAGGCCAGACAGTTACCAGTCGAACGATACCCGCTTTTATCCCCTTTTCTCTTGCTTGTTTGTAAGCCCCCATAGCCGTTCTAAACGCCATCCCGTAGGAAACAATCAATACCTCGGCGTCCTCTATGCCTATCGTGTCGAGTTCGACGATATCGTCCTTGTTTTTATCTACTTTATCAACGAGCCTCCCGACTTTTTCCTGCTGGGTTTCTACGTCGAGCTGGGGATAGCCCTGCTGGTTGTGGGTTAGACCAGTTACGTGCACTCTGTAACCTTCTCCCGCCGAAGCCATGCGAGGAACAAGGTCGTCGTCGGGTTCGTATGGTTTGAACTCGTCAGGGTCTACTTCGGGTTTCCGCCGGGGATAAATTTCCACCTTGCTTTCGTCTATCTCCACTCGTTCTCGCATGTGGCCGATTTTCTCGTCGGCCATAACGAATACCGGCATCATGTACTGTTCGGCTTTATTAAATGCTTTTACCGTGAAGTCGAACATTTCCTGCGGGGAGGTGGGGGCGTAAGCAATGACTCCGTAATCACCGTGAGACCCCCACTGTGCCTGCATCATGTCTCCTTGCCCAACTGCAGTTGGTAGGCCTGTGCTTGGGGAACCACGCTGTATATTTGCAATAACGCACGGAGTCTCCGTCATCATGCCAAGCCCGATATTTTCCATCATCAGTGAGAACCCTGGACCGGACGTAGCTGTCATTGCTCTCGAACCTCCCCAGGAACCCCCGAGAACGGCGGCAATTGAACTTAGCTCGTCCTCCATCTGGATGAACCTGCCTCCGACTTCTGGCATCCTCTTCGACATCCTTTCCGCTATCTCGGATTGAGGAGTTATCGGGTAACCGGCGAAAAACCTGCAGCCCGCGGCAAGAGCCCCCTCGGCACAGGCTTCGTCACCGTTCATGAAGTGTTTACCCGTCATAATGGCTTCGTCACTCATTTGACCCCTCCTTTTCGTCCCATATTGCAAAGTCCGGGCAGATGATACTGCAGAAACCACAGTTTACGCACTTATCGATTGCCGTTGGCTCTGGCGGATGGTATCCCTTCTCGTTAAACCCTTCCGACTCCTCGAGTACTTCCTGGGGGCAAAATTCAATGCAGTACCCGCATCCCTTGCAGTAATCTTCTCTTATGTAAAGGTATCCTTGGTCAGTAGGCCATTTCTCGGTAGTCTTTTCCTTTTCTATTTCTGTACTCATATTCACCCTTTAATTAAAATGTGTTTTTATAAGTTCTACAAAACGTCAATAGATCGCGACAATGTCTCCTCGCCTCTGTATTCAGGAACCAGCATAGGAGACTTTCTCTTCTCGTCAACTCCCGCGTCGTCGAGCTGGTCGGCGTACTTTACCGCGTGGTCCAGCGTCAGCTCGCCCCAGCCGCTCTCCTTGGCTCGCTTGGCTGCTGCAATTCCCGCTCGCTTCCCAAATACGTTATAATCCAGTAGAGAGTTCCCCATCAGCCTGTTCTTTCCGTGAACGCCGCCTTCTACTTCGCCGCCCGCAAAGAGTCCTTCAACTGCCGTTCGTCCTTCGTCGTTTATCTCTATTCCTCCGTTCTGGTAGTGGAGCGTGGGGAAGACCAGTAACGGATCTTCTGTTGGATCGATTCCAAACCGGGTGTAAAGCCTGTGTATATAAGCGAGGTTGTCCTCAAACGTTCCTTCTCCGTGTAACATGTCAATCATCGGCGTGTCCAGCCATACTCCCTTCATACCGGTAGGCGTTTCAACTCCGTTATTCCTTCCGTAGCATTCCCTGATCAATGCGCCTGCCTCGACGTCCCTCGGCTCGAGGTTGTAGACGAAAGCTTCTCCTTTTCGGTTTACGGGAATAGCTCCCGAACCCCGAACTTTCTCGGTCACCAGCAACCCAACAATCTGTTCGGGAAAAGCCGCTCCTGTGGGGTGATACTGGACCGAATCCATGTCGAGCAGGTTTGCCCCCGCCCGGTACGCCATGACCAGACCGTCGGCAGTTGCGCCGTAGTGGTTGGTGGTTGGGAATTCCTGGATGTGCAATCTGCCAAAACCCCCGGTCGCCATAACGACGGACTTGGCTCTGACGACGTAGTACTGCTCCGTCTCCATGTTGTAGAGCAAGGCCCCGGTTACCTTACCGTCGGAATCCGTCAACAATTCTATCGCCGGGGAGAATTCTACCACCGGAACGTCCTGGTTTCTCGCTTCGTCCCTGATAGTACGCATTAGCTCCATTCCGGTATAGTCCTTTGCCGAGTGAAGTCTCTTCCTTGAAGTGCCTCCTCCGTGGAGCGTCTTCATGGAACCGTCCTCGTTCTTGTCGTACATTATTCCCAGGTCCTCGTGCCAGTTAAGGATTTCGGGGGCGTCTTCGGCAAGTGCTTTGGCCAGTTCCGGCTTGTTTGCGAAGTGCCCTCCTCCTATTACGTCGAGGAAGTGGGCTGACGGACTGTCGTTTTCTTTGTCCGCCGCCTGGATGCCGCCCTGTGCCATCATCGAATTGGCGTCCCCGTGGCGCAGCTTCGTGGCAATGAGTATATCGGAGGGATCTATTCCTTCCTTGATTGCCCAGAGTGAAGCGACCGTACCCGCTCCTCCGCCGCCGATAACCAGTACGTCAGTTTCGTAATCCACCTTGGTTAGGTCGACTTCCGAAGGATCCACGGCAGGATAGGCTTCCAGGAGATCGGCCAGTTCGAGCGGCATCTCGTCGCCCCGGTTGGGCCCGACTTTTAACGACCTCATTCCCTCTTCTTTATAATCGGGGTGGAACCTGTTTAAGACCTCGTCCCGCTCTTCCGGGTCCATCATGTCTACCTCTTCCTCGAGCCTTTCTTCCCGAGTTTCCTCCACCTTCTTAATGGACTCCCGCATCGATTCGGGATATGGGTCCTCTTCTAGGTCGTCGTTACGATTCAATTTCCCGGTTCTCATATCTTTCTCTAAGTTCCTCCTCTGGCAGGTTGACCAATTCTTCTAAATCGTCGTCGAACACGCCATTTTTTATTTCTTCAACTCTCTCTTCCAGGTGTTCGGATTCCGGTGCCTGGTATCGTCCGTATATCCTCCGGGCGAGCTGCCCCACGTGGTGATGAGGGATCTCGGCCGGGCAGCGGGCAGCGCAAAGACCGCACTGTATGCAGTCGAAGGATAATTCGGCTACTTTCCCTACGTTTCCCCTTATCGCCTCGTTGACGAAATCCATGACTTCCAGGTCCTGAGGACACGTCTTCGTGCAGGTATTGCAGGAAACGCACCTTGCCAGCTCCGGATAAAGGTCGAGTAAAGGATTGTTGGAGACTTGCAACTCTTCCAGGTCGTATTCTTTCCTCCCGGCAGGAGTAAAAGGTAGCTGGGTCAAGTACATTCCATCCTGGACCGTCGTCTGACAAGCTAGGTCTGTGTGGAGCTTATAATCCCCCTCCAGCCTGTAGATCGTCGCGCAGGCACCGCAAAAACCCCCTCGGCAGCCTACCCCTCGGATATATTGATAACCGCTATACTCCATCGCCTTCATTATCGTCAGGCCTTTGGGGACCTCGTACTTCTTCCCCATTATGAAAATTTCCACAGTTTCAGCTTCCGGTTTATCAGGCACGATATCACCTCTTGCTGCCCGCTTTAGTCTTTAATTCGAGAGCTTCTCTCGGATCTATTGCGTGTTCGTCAAAATTGTTAACTTCGGGATACCCAAACGCGACCGCCATTAATTGAGTGAAGTAGATAACCGGCACTGGTTTATGGTTCGGAGCCACTTCGAGTAAATCGGCCTGGCGTCTGTCCAGGTTGAAATGGCAGAGAGGGCAAGCAGTGATAATAACGTCTGCCCCGGACTTCTTTGCACCGGCGGTTATCGTCTGGGCCTTGTTTAGAACCATCTCTTCGTTGTCGACAGTATTATAGGAGCCGCAACATTCCGTTTCGTAAGGAAAATCTACCGGCGTACCTCCTAGACTCTCCACCAGTTCGTCGAATACCGTCGGTTCATGGGGATCGTCGAGTCCGATCTCTTTTGGCCTGGTAAGCATGCAACCGTAATAAGGAGCTACGTTTAGGCTTTCCAGTGGGGCAACGACCCTGTCCCGGACCTCATCCCAGCCCAGGATGTCGCGGAGTAATTCCAGGTAATGATGAACTTCTACACTACCCTCGTAATCCCTCTCCTGGTCCATGAAGTTGTTTATCTTGTCTCTCTTATCCTCTTCTCCCCTTATAAGCGAGTTCGCCCGTTTTAGGGTATTGTCACACATCGAACACAACGTATAGAGTTCATCCGACCCTTCGTCTCGAGCCCTGATCAGGTTTCTTATCGGACCGAGTTGTTTCATAAGGTTATCGTCGGTCAGGGAGTATACCGTTCCACAGCAGTTCCATCGGGAAAGTTCTTTTAGGTTAACGTCCAGTTCTTTCGATACCTTCAACGCGGAATCCTCGAAGCCTTTTGCTGTATCTTTCAAGCTGCAACCCGGGTAATACGTAATTTCTCTCATCTCTATCAACCGGTCTTCTTCCGGAGGTTGCTAACCAGGGCTATTTCGGGCAGTTCCTTTGTCTTTAGCTCGTTAAGGTCAACCCTGTCCAGATTTTTCCTCAGGCTTATCTCCCTAATTGCCTCCATTATCGCCGGTACGTTGTTGCCCTTCGGACAATCGACTTCACAGCTGAGACAGGATGCGCAGGTCCAGGGGGTGTTAGAGTCCAGAACGGATTCGTCGCCCATCTGAACCTTTCTAAGGACCTGATTGGGCAATAGATCCATCTCATCCGTAAACGGACACCCGGCGGAACACTTACCACATTGGTAGCAGGAAAAAATATTTTCCCCGCTTAGTTCTTCTACTTCTGCCGTGAGTTCACGGTCGGAATTGGTTAAGTCCATATTGCCTCCGGTTTCTCATATCCTTTTTTATAGGGTTCGGAAGTTTTAATTGAAGTAGCTTCTCTTCTAAACGACGAGCATTTTGACAACCTTTCAGGAAAATCCTATCGGAGGCCGAGCGGGCATGGTTCCATGCTTTCTCCGAAAGCATGGAGAGCGAGGCTGAGATTGGAAGCAGTGAATTCCACGCTGGGGAATTAACCTGCGGTTTTATCGAAAGGTTGGCAAAAAGGCTCGTCATGTTCGGTTGAACCTCCTCTGAAACTTCTCCAGAATTATCTTTCAATTTCTTTTACTAATTTCCCTTCGTTATCGTAAATTTTTAAACCGATATCCAAACCACCGTCCACGCTGTGAGTTGCACATGCCAGACAGGGATCGTAGGGTCGAAACCCCATCTCTACCTGATTTAACACCTGATCGTCGTTCATTCCGTCTTCCAGAGCGCCGAGGGCCGCCTGTTTTATAGAGATGGAAAGAGCCGCGCTATTGCTCGTTGTAGGAACGATCATGTTTGAACTTTCTACCAGGCCCTCGTCGTCCAGACTGTAACCGTGGATGAGCGTCCCTCGAGCGGCTTCAATTACTCCAACTCCTTCGCCGGGCTCTTCGACGGGTGTTCTTAGGTCATCACCGGTGATTCCTTCTTCGGACGCTAGTTCGTTAATCCTTTCCGCGGCCTGAACCATTTCTATCAACCTTGCCCAGTGGTATGCATAAGTCTGGTGAACGGGGGTGCCGTCGAAATGATCGACGTACCTTTCGTACTCTTCCTGGGCAAGGTCCGTTTTCATACCATTGGCGACGTTTAACCTCGCCAATGGTCCGACTCTAAATACCCCGCTATCTTTCCCTACCTGGAAATCCTTCCAGCCGACTTCTTTCAGGTAGGGGAATTTAACGTAAGTCCAGGGTTCAACTCTTTCTTCGAGTAGCTCCATTACCTCCGCAGAGCTGGTTTTAAGGTATTCTTCCCCCGATGGATCTACTATCCTGACGTCTCCGTCGTAGAACGAGACCTCTCCATTTTCGTCGACCAAGCCCATGTAGTAGGAGTTCAGCGAGTATTCCGGGTCGTCCACCAACGAACCAAACTTTTCCGTATTTATTACTTTTTCCCGGAACAGCTCCAGCGTTTCCCGGGCGAAATCGACAGCCGACTCCCCTATGGAGACCAATTCCTCTCTTTCCTCGGAGGTTATTCCCTGAGACAGGCCGCCGGGTACGCCCGTGACGGGATGGACCTGGTGCCCGCCAATTATTTCGATCGCTTCGTGTCCCAGCCTCCGGGCTCTGATAACCTTCTTACCGGCCTCCTCTCCCAGTGCCTTTATTACCCCGACTATGTTTCTTTCCGCTTTATTTCCGTCCTCGACAAGGAAGTCAGGTCCTCCGAGATAGAATAAATGGAGGAGGTGATCGGCAAATATATAGGAGTTATAAAGAAGCTCTCTTAGGCTCAGTGCTGTCGGTGGTGGGCTGGTGGAGAAAGCTGCGTCCAGAGCCTTCGTCGATGCGAAATGATGAGCTTCCGGGCAAACTCCACAAATTCTTTCCGTTATCCTGGGCATTTCTTCCCCTTTTCGCCCCCGGGAAAACTCCTCGAAGCCTCTAAGTTCGGGGACCTGAAGCACGGCGTCCTCCGGCCTGCCATCGTCGCCCAGAAAGATTTCTATCTTTCCATGGCCTTCCAGCCTGGTAATTGGATCGATGGATATCTTACGTTCGGTCATTCTCGCCCCCCTCAGAAACTTTTCCGCCAAGGATCGAATTGGAAAGGGAAAAGGTATAAAACGTTCCTATTGGATCCGGAAGATCGCTCAGTAGTTCTTTTTCTTGTTCCAGGGCCTGACCTTCCTCTCCCAGCTGAAGCACGGAGGCCAGGCTGTTTAACATCTCCGTGCCTTGGTCTTCGACCTCCGGAGGTGGGCCAAAACAACCCTTGCATGGCATGTTTGCCTCCGGACAGCTACCGTCACAACCGCTCCTGGTTACGGGCCCCATACAAATTATTCCCTGATCCAGCAAGCACTTATCGGGATCTATCTCCGTTTCCTGGGGCCTTACGAGTTCGTCGATTGTTTCCCGGTTCCACTCTCTGGAACATTCGTCACAGACCGACTTAGTTCCCGCCACCACGGACCCCTTCTCGGGCAACGCTCCTTTAACTAAAAGATCAAGGAAGTCCTCGGTTAAATCGGGGGGAGGCGGACACCCGGGGACCGTGTAATCGACATCGACCACCCGGTCCAGGCTTCTTACCCTTTCCTGAAGTCCTGGCAGGTTAAGCGTCTGTCCGTCTTTTTTCGTAGACTCCTGAGGGAAGATATTCTCGGGGTTAGTACTAGTCGGTGTTCCTTTATATACCGTGTCAAACAAATCCACTTCTTCGCTCATATTCGCCAAGCCAGGTATTCCGCCCTGGTGAGCGCAGGTCCCGTAGGCGACGAGCAGTTCGGACTTTTCCCTCAACAACTCGGCTATCTCTTCGTTTTCGGTCGTCCTGATACCACCGTTGAAGAAGGTCAGGTCTAGTTCGTTTTTTCCGTAACCTTTTAAGTCTTCGTATTTGAAATCCGTCGCCGCGGGCCAGAAAGCTATATCGGCGAAATCAAGCAGGTCAAGTATTTTTTCGTGCAACCCCAATAAAGCAACGTCGCAGCCCCCACAGGAAGAAGCCCAGTAGGCGCCTATTTTTTTCTTATTCTTTGGCATTGCTAAACGGCCCCGGTCCCAGTTCTTTGATTTCGTCAGTGAATTCCTCGACGGTCCGGGCAAATTTTTCCCCTTCCGTCGCCGAAACCCATTCCAGCCTGACCCTATCAGGGTTCATCCCAAAATCTTCAAGAACGTGTTTTAACAGAGCTACTCGCCTCCAGGTTTTGTAATTACCGCTGGTGTAATGACAGTCTCCGGGGTGACAGCCGCTTACGAGAACGCCATCCGCGCCGTCCTTTAATGCTCTGACAATGTGGTTGACGTCTATTCTACCCGAACAATTGACCGTAATCGGTACAAGGTTAGGGGGATAGCTCTTTCTGCTTACCCCGGCGAGGTCAGCTCCCGCGGAAGAACACCATTTGCAAAGAAAACCAACCAATTTAGGTTCAAATTCCATGGTTAATCACCGATGTGAGCGTGTATCATTTCCGTTAACTGTTCGTCTGTTAAATTCCTTAAACTTAACGCATTGGTCGGACATCCGGAGGCGCAGGTACCACAGCCCTCGCAGAGTATCTCGTTTACTTCGGCAACGCCCCGAGAGTTTATTTCTAGCGCGTCGTAAGGACACTGCCCCACGCATAATCCACAACCGCTACAGAGATCTTCGTCTATTTCGACTACTTGAGGATCGTGAGATAATGTCGGTTTGGACAGTAAGTCTATCGCCTTGGCCGCGGCACCGCTGCCCTGGGATACGGAATCCGGAATATCTTTTGGTCCCTGCCCCGTTCCTGCGAAGAAGACACCCCCGGTCAGACTCTCTACCGGCCTCAATTTTGGGTGAGCTTCCTTGAAGAAACCGTTTGCCCCGAGGTTCAAGTTCAACTTTTTGCTTGTTTCGTCAGTTCCCTTGGACGGAACGATCGATTGAGCCAGAACGACGAGGTCTGCATCGATCTCCACTCGCTCGCCGGCTATCTCGTCCAGTCCCCATACCCTCATCTTTTCGTCGACTCTCTTTAGCTTTGATACCTTTCCTTTTAGGTAAAGGACTCTGTCCTCTTCCTGGACGTCCTGAATGAACTCCTCGTAGTCCTTGCCTCCCGCCCTAATATCTATGTAGAATACGTATGCATTACCGTCCGGGACGGTCTCCTTATATAGTTTGGCGTGCTTCGCAGTGTACATGCAGCAAATCTTAGAACAGTAAGAATTGTGGTTTTCCGGATCTCTGGACCCGGAACACTGGATGAAAACGACGTTTTCCGGTATTTTACCGTCCGAAGGCCTGCGGACCACACCGCCAGTCGGGCCCGTCGCGGAAAGCATCCTCTCGAACTGAAGCCCGTCTACTACGTCTTCGTATTTCCCGTAGCCGTACTCTCCCATTTCTTCTTTCGGATACAGGTCGTAACCGGTTGCGACGATAACCGCGCCAAACTCTTCCTCCACGTACTCGGAACTCTGGTCAAAATCTATCGCGTCGGCGTCGCACGCTTCGGCACACTCGCTGCACCGGAGCGGATTCAGACCGAGGCATGCATCCGTATCCAGCGTATAGGAGGATGGAATTGCCTGGGAAAACGGAATGTTTATTGCCTTACGGGTGTCAAGGCCCTGGTTAAATTCGTCGGTAACTTCCACCGGACAAACGTCCTCGCAATCCCCACAGAGGTTACAGGCGTCGGTGTCAACGTAGGTAGGCTTTCTCTCTATCTGGGCACTATAGTTTCCCACGTAACCGGAAATTTCTTTTACCTCGCTGTAAGCCAATAATTCGATATTGGGATGCTGATTTAATTCCACCATTTTAGGAGTCAGAATACACTGGGAGCAGTCCAGCGTGGGGAAAGTCTCGGACAGCTGTGCCATGTGCCCTCCGATCGTCGGTTCTTTTTCAACCAGGATTACCTCGTTACCGGCTTCGGCCACGTCAAGTGCCGCCTGAATCCCGGCGATTCCCCCTCCGATAACCAGGCACTTGTCGGCGTGTTCTCGCTCCACGGGCTCCATGGAGACGTTTCTTTTTACTTTTTCTACTACCCCCTTAATTATCTTAAGTGCCTTTTCTGTTGGCTTATCTCCGTCTTCTCCATGAACCCAGGAACACTGTTCTCTTATGTTGGCGATCTCGCACTGGTAACGATTCAACCCGACGTCCTCAACAGCCCCCCTAAAAGTTTCCTCGTGCATCGAAGGTGAACAGGCCGCGACGACGACTCCGGTCAGATTTTCTTCCTCGATTGCCTCCTTTATTTTGTTCTGGCCCGGGTCGGAACACATGTATTCGTAATCCGTACTAAACGCTACGTTGTCGTACCCTATGATATCTTCAGCCAGACCCGACACGTCAACCGTCCCCGCGATATTCTCTCCGCAGTGACAGATAAAGACCCCGATTCTTGGCTTAATAGCCATGTTACCTCCCGGGAACTTCTTCTTTGATTAGCTTTGAGCCGTACTCGTAACCGCTCTCAAAAGCTCGTTCGTTAAGGTCTTCCGTGCCTTCGGGGACGGAAGAGAGAACGGACTCTTTCATCTTTGCCCTGTCCACAGCTTCCGTTATAGCCACGAGGGCACCCAGCATGACCACGTTGGCCACTATTTTATGTCCCAGGTCCTCCGCGATCTTTGTCGCGGGTACCTTGTACTGTTTTACTCCCCCGGGTTGCTCCACTTCTTCAACAAGGTCTTTTTCCAGCAACATAATTCCGCCGTCCTTAATTTCCCCGCTGTATTTCTCGTAAGCTTCCTGAGACATCAGGATCAGAATTTCGGGAACTTTAATTTGTGGGTAATCGATCTTTTCGTCTTCTATCACTACGTCGGCACTGCAGGCTCCGCCCCTTGCTTCCGGCCCGTAAGATTGGATTAATACCGCGTTTTTGTCCTCGAAGATCGACGCTGCTTTTCCCGTTATATTTCCCGCTGAGATTATTCCCTGGCCTCCGAATCCACCAAATCTTATTTCCTTCCTCACTTTACCACCCTCTAAACCTTGGATTGTCCTCGTGATTTCTTTCTTAATATACTAGCGGTCCCGGATTTCTCGTTCCATGATCAAAATCAACCAGGAAACTGATTAAACTCAATTTGGTATCAAGTTTGAATTATATTTAGAAGTCAAAGTAATAGAAGCTCGGTGCCCGAATGTGGAGGGATATCAACAGGGCGCAAAAGACGCTTTAACTATACTTGGGAGTGCTCTGGATGGGATAAGTGGGTAAGAAAAAATCGGGTAATATGAAGTTATGAACTGAGAACCCCCAGGACCTTCCTGGGGGTAATGAAAATTTCTGGCGAGTTTTGCTACATAAGGCGGGCTTTTGGCTTAAGTCCTCAGTCAAGAGGATTAACGAGTAAACACCGAACTCGGCATATCTCGATTGACCCTAATATCGTAGACCCTTGCGGTTCCGTCTTCGCCCTTCACCTTGAACTTCTCTCCTTCCATTTCCTGCCATTCCTTGACTCTATAGGCGAGATACCGGTCGCTCCTGTTCT
Source organism: Candidatus Bipolaricaulota bacterium (assembly GCA_018335015.1). Taxonomy (GTDB): domain Bacteria; phylum Bipolaricaulota; class Bipolaricaulia; order M55B111; family M55B111; genus JAGXLP01. The sequence goes on along the minus strand of JAGXKX010000001.1, from coordinate 4,203 downwards.
GCCACATCTGAGTAAAGGCAATTCCCGTAAAGTAAGTCCATTCATTGGAAGAATAATCATTTACCCACCCTTCGTCCGTGCTGCCTTTTAATATGATGGTCATTTCTGCCCCGTCGTTCCGGGTAGAATCGATTCGGATGTCCTCGTCTTTTGTGTCGGGGTGTCTCACTCTGAACCGGTGAGTATAGCTTTCACCGTCCCTGGTGATGTCTACCTTAAAGTCCAGAGTCGTCACTTCACCTGACAGGTCCGACTTAGATTCTTGGTCGTAAGTACTCTGGCTTTCCTCGGGTGCACTTTCCGCGGTCGGCTCTTCCGACTCCCTCGGGGAAACAGTTTGAGTGTCCATTAAAGTGCCGCTTACCAGTACAACCCCTACCACCAGTCCTGCCACAATCAATAACATCCACACATTATCCATGATGCGTACCTCCTTTTATAGTCATACTAAACTTTCTGAATTTTTTTCGCAAAGATGGTTTCGGATAAACCAGGTTCCGGTATACCATCGTGGCTCGGTTAAATTTTTAGCCTTCCTTCTTTCCTAAGGGCATGATCCCTCCCCGATGTTCCCTTATCCATTCTATTGCTCTGGTAAGGTCTCCACTCCGTTCCTCCGATTCTATATCAGGTGCCAGTCCGTTTTCGTTTAACCTGGTCCCCCCTGGGGTTAGGTATTCGGAAGTAGATAGTTTTACCCTTATTCCCCGGCCCACTGTGTGAGTGGTCTGGACGAGGCCCTTCCCGAAGCTCCGCCGTCCGACCAGGACCCCCATACCGTGATCCCGAACAGCTCCCGCAACGAGTTCGGAAGCGCTTGCCGTCCCATCGTTTATTAGCACAACCAGAGGCAGGTTTGGGTTGGAATTACCCCTGGATTCGTATTCTCTGGTCCCGTCAGGTCCGACCGTTTTTGTTATTAAGCCCCTATCCACGAACTGGCTGGCGACTTCAATGGCGGAATTTAGCCAGCCTCCGGAATTATTTCGCAGATCCAGTACGTAACCGATAAGGTTTTCGTTGTCTAGTTGATTAAAAACTTGTTCAAGTTCTCGCGCGGTTTGTCGGTTGAACAGGTTGATGTCGATTAGGGCTATCTTGTCTCCCTCAATCATTTTCAGTTCCACGGGGGTGATCTCTATATTCGTCCTGGTTAAGTTAATCGTTTCTTCACTATCATTCAAGTGCCTGACCGTAACACGTACAGTCGTTCCCTCCTCTCCATCGAGAGCCTCGAATACTTCCGTGAAAGACAAGTTCCTGGTGGATTTCCCCTCGACTTCGAGGATCACGTCTCCTGAGGTTAACCCATTGCGCGAAGCCGGGGTATCGGGAAACACGGAAATAACTCTAACTCGGTCGCCGGATTTTTCGATTTGCATGCCGATTCCCACGTAATTCCCCTCCTGTCTTCTCCGATATTCTTTGTATTCCTCTTGTGTGTAAGCCTCGTGGTACTCGTCTGGTAACCGGTCGAGCATACCTTCTATTGCGCCCTGGATTAGTTCGTCCTTATCGATTGACTCAGGATCGTAGTAATTGTTCAGAATAAGTCTGTAAACTTCTCGGACCGGTTTTAGCTCATCATTTTCCGGTCGGCTGTCTTCCCCGGGTACCTGAAAAGTAAGGCAAACCAACAGGACAACCGGTATCAGGAAAACCCATTTGCTTCTAAAATTCGTGTTCACGGGTTCAACCTCCAGAAAAAGTTTAATAGATCAGTAAACCAGGTTCTATGAGGTGTTCCCGAACCGGGTTGAAATGGATATTGGGGCCCGTTGACTCTGTACGGCCTCCGTTCGGCAGAGCTGCTCTTTTGGTAACCTCCCTGGCAACACCAATGCCAGATACCAGGTTGATCGATCTTTTTGGTTTCGGTTCCCCCCGTAACGTTCTTCAAACATCTCTTCCAGCTGATTACGAGCTTTCTATTTTAAGTGGGGAGGAGACCCCTTTTTCGTGTAATACAATATAAACGTTCAAGCGTGGAGGCGGAGCTCGATGGACCTAATTTGAAGTATTTGTCAAAATAAGTATAATAATCATATATGACCGATATTATACTCTGAGCGGACGTTTTCCCTGTCCAGCAGAGTTGGAGGTGATAGAGAAGGTTCAAATTGAAGGTGAAACTTTTTCTCTAGTTAGAAGATAAGTATACCAAACAGGAGGTGTACTCCTTGGTTAAGAATAGACCAAAAATCCCCGGTTTAATTTTTCTGCTGATTTTAACTCTCGTGCTAGGGGGACTTTTCAGTAATACCGCTGTTGCCCAGGACAATGTTACGGTGGGTGTAATCGGTCCATTTACCGGTCCAAATGCCAGGGTAGGTAGTGAAATATGGCATTCCTATCAAATGGCATTTAACGAGATCAACAACAAGATAGGCGATGTAGAAGTTGAGCTGGTGAAGGTGGACTCGGAATCGCAGCCGGAAAAGGCAACCAGAAACTACACCCAGGCAGTAACGAGAAAGGGAGTAGACGTCACTACCTTCAACTGGCACAGTTCAGTGTCCGTCGCTTTGATGGACATGGCGGCGCAGTACCAGATACCTCATTTCTTCGGCGGAGCCGCAACCCAGGTGATCCTGGACAAGTACCACGAAGAGCCGGAGAAGTATCAGTATTACGACAGTGGTAAGTTCTGGCCCACCCCCAGAAAACTCTCCATAGCTTACGTTACAACTCTTTCCGAGGCCGTGGAAGCCGGCAAGTGGGACCCCGAGACGAAAAACGTGGCAATTTACGGTGAAAACACTGACTGGGGAAGGAGCTTTGGTAATTCCATCGCCGAACAATTCGAGGAGGCTGGCTGGAATGTAGTCTCCAAGGATTACTTCGAGATGCAGAAGACGAAGTTCTACCCCCTACTCCAGAAATGGCAGGACAGAAAAGTCTCCGTAATTGCAGGTACGTCGACCGTACCCGCTTCTTTTGCTGCCTTGGTGAAACAGGCTCGAGAGGTGGGGCTTAAAAGTCTGGTAATAGCTGATGGTCTGGGCTGGATGGGTGAATGGTACGATCTCGCTGGCGATGCTTCTGACTACGTACTGGACCAGATTCCACAGTGGGCGAGCGAAGAAGCAAAGCAGTTCAGGGATAGATTTGAAGAGCAGTGGGGCGTAGAACCAAGTGCTTCCTCCTCAGGCCTGGCTTACGACGGCGCTAACTATTTGATAAAGATTTTGAGAAAAACCCACCAGCTTTACGGAGAAGTAAATTCGGAGAATATTCAGAAGGTCAATCATTACCTCGTAAGGACCGGGGACCTGTCCTTCACGGAAGGAATCCTGATGAAGGAGTACAAGTACACCCCGGAAACAGTTCCTGACCCAAAGGTAGCAAAGGACTTCTACATCTACCCGGTTATCCAGTATCATGGCGGAGAGGGAACCGTTATCTGGCCGCAGGACTGGGCCGAAGGTGAATTTGAGGTTCCCCCTTACATGGAGGAATAATTATTCACCCTATCGCAGAGGGAGGTTTTACCGCCTCCCTCTGCTTTCTTTTAAGCTGGAGGTATCGTAATTAACCTCTACGTGGAAGGTTTGAAGAAACATTTCGGCGGTGTTAAAGCCCTGGACGGGGTAACGGTGACGGTAAAGGGCGGAGAACTAGCGGGGTTGATTGGCCCAAACGGAGCCGGCAAGACGACCTTCGTAAACGTAATTACGGGGCTATTATCGCCAACCGGTGGGACGATTAAATTAGGAGATATCGACATCACCGGCATGCCCTCTCACGAGATCGCCGCCAGAGGCCTGGGCCGTACTTTCCAAATCACGAGAGGGTTTGAGCAATTGACGGTCCTGGAAAACTTGCTCGTACCCGCCCTCGCGTCAAAAGCTACCAGCAGAAAGGAAGTGGAAAGAAAAGCCGACGAGATCATGGATTTTCTTCTGATTGATCATCTTGAGGAAGAACTATCCGTGAATCTTTCGGGCGGTCAACAGAAATTGCTGGAACTGGGGAGAGTCCTGATGCTGGATCCGGACATAATTGTTCTGGACGAACCGTTTGCCGGTGTGCATCCTGAGCTTAGAGGTGACCTGCACGATCACGTCCACGAGCTCTACGACGCCGGTAAGACCTTTCTAATAATTAGCCACGACATGGAGTCCATCTTCAAGCTCTGCGAGAGAGTTATCGTATTCGATCAGGGGAAGAAACTGATCGAAGGACCTCCTGACAGGGTGAGGG
>JAGXKX010000005.1 GCA_018335015.1 Candidatus Bipolaricaulota bacterium | reverse complement strand
ATTGACTTTGAGTTATGCCTCCGCGTGAATTAAATTTTTGAAAGTTGGGAATAATACGGCAAATAAGCGAAATTTCATCATTAGGTTGACACTGCTTTCTTATGAGGGGTTACGGTCTGAGATTACTGCCTAACCCGAGGTTTCTCTATATAAACTGGAGGTAATAATGGATTACGCCGTGGGCGTCGACGCCGGGGATACCTTTACCGATGCCGTTCTATTCGATCAGGAAGAGGAGCGAATTGAAGAAGTGACCAAAGTCCGGACCACGCACGACGATCTATCCCGGGGAATATTCGAAGCGATAGACGAAGTTATTGGAAAAATTGATCCCGATAACGTAATTCAGGTTTCTCTTTCCTCGACACTCGCCACTAATTCCATTGTCGAGGGCAGGGGAGGTCCTGTGGGCCTTTTAACCCTGGGCTGGAAACCGAGTGAGAACCAGGAGTTTCCCAGATCCAGGCGAGGTTACGTTCCGGGCAGGTTCAATCCTCGGGGTGAGGAACTCGAACCTTTAGACGAGGAAAGAGCAGCTACTCTCGTTGAAGAGTGGAAGGATCAGGTGGTCGGATTTGCCGTCTCGGGGTATTTTGGGGTTAGAAACCCGACTCACGAAAATCGGGTCCGGAAGATAATTGAGGAAAAAACCAGCAGGCCCATAATTACCGGGCACGACCTTTCCCCACAACTCGGATTCTACGAGAGGGCGGTTACCGCAGTGCTGAACGTAAAAGTAGTGCCGATAATTAATTCGTTTATCGATAGCGCAAAGTCGGCTCTGAGGGAGAGGGGAATCCATGCCCCCCTATTGGTCGTAAAAAGTGACGGGACGCTAGCTAAATCCGGGGAGGTCAAGAAAAAGCCGATAGAAACCGTATTTTCCGGACCCGCGGCGAGCGCGATAGGTGCCCGATGGCTGTCGAATAAGGACGACGGTGTGGTGATAGATATTGGAGGGACCACGGTGGACGTCGCGGTACTGAGGAACGGCTTACCCACACTGGCTAATTCTGGTGTTTCGGTTGGAAAGTGGAGAACCAAGGTTCGGTCGATGGACCTCCGGAGCAATGGTCTTGGTGGGGATAGTCAGATTGAACTGGATAAAGAAGGTAACCTGGTATTTGGTCCACGGACAGCAATGCCGCTGGCTTTTGGAGATTTATCCGAAGAGCTACTGGATAAAGTGGACCTCTATGAAGATGCCTCGTTCGTCGAGAAGAGAAAAGGGGTCGGTGAAGATTTGAGCCAGCTAACGGACTCGGAAGTTAAGTTTTATAAATTGATCGGCGACGAAATGATGAATAGGAGTAGGCTTATGGATATTGCCCGGGAAGAAGGTCTGATTCGGGGCAATTACTACTTGCGAAAGCTGGAAAGGCTGGGTTTAGTTCGCAGGGTGGCTTTAACTCCGACAGACCTGCTCCATGTAATTGGAGAGTATACGGCCGGGAGCAGGGAGGCACCGAGGATTGGTACTGACGTACTGGCCCGGGAAAGGGGACAGGAACCTGCTCGGTTTGCCTCCCAGGTAAAGGAGTCGTTCGAGAAAGAAATTTCCTACGAAGTAGTGAAAAAATTTATCCTGGAAGAGAAGCCTGGCTGTGAGTTCGAGGGCAACTCTCTGTGGTACTACTGTAAGGACGAAGGGACTAAAGGTATGTCCGTGAAGTTCGAGTTGGACTACCCCGTTATCGGAGTGGGGGCTCCTGCGGGTGTATTTCTTCCCCGGGTGGCCGAGAACCTGGGAGCAGATTTTCTGGAGGTAGAAAACTTCGAAGTAGGCAACGCCGTTGGTGCGGTAACTGGACGCGTATCGAGAAGAATTGATGTTCTGGTTGTAGAAAAGCCGGAGACGGAAGAGTTCTTGGTATTTCTTCCGGATAACAGGAAGACGATCGAGGTGGAGGACGAGGAAGTGGCGATGGATGAGGCCGTAAGGCTGGGGAAAAGAAGCGCCAGTAATCTGGTTCGAGAGTCGGGAGGAGAGGATATAAACCTTCACGTCAGCAAAGATCCGTTCAACCACGGAAGAGGAAAGGTCCACGTAACCGCGGTCGGTACTCCTAGTTTGAATTGAAGGGTAAGTTGACTAACTGCGATCAGACCATATAATATTCTTGAAGATTATATATTGGTAGTATTAGATCGAAATATTGCTAATTAGATATGAGCTAAATTTTAGCTGAAAATATAATTTTGGATAGGTTAGTGTCGTTTCCAGCGAATTATCTGCAGGATGTATTTAAAAATTTAACTAGAGGGCGGCTGCAATAATGGAAAGAGATAAGGTACTAGAAATAATAAAAGAGAGAATAGTCTATCTGGATTATGAACCCGGAAAACAGCTACGGGAAAAAGAACTCCGGGAGGAGTTTGACATAGGTAGAACTCCCCTGAGAGAAATCTTTATAAAACTGGAAAGCGAGGGATTGATCACAACTGTTCCCCACAGTGGCACTTACGTTTCTACAGTAAGTTTTCACGAACTTCGGGATCTGTTTGAAGTCCGGAGCTATCTCATCAGCCTGGCGGGAAAGCTTGCTGCCAGGCGGATCAATGAAGGGAAACTTGAAGAATTGAGGGAACTTGTGGACGAGATGAAGGCGGAGAAGGATCCTAAAAAGCTTATGAAACTCGACTCCCGGGCACATGAACTGGTAAACGAATCTACGAGAAACGCCGTCCTTGTCGAGAACCTACGAAAGCTCAGACAGCAGTCAGTAAGGATATGGGTCTTTCCCAGGACGAAGAAGTTTATGGGAACGTTTGCAGAAGAATTTTCCGAATTGATTGAGGCTCTTTCGGCTGGTGACGAAAAGAGAAGCGGGCGAATACTGGCATCTCACATGGAAGATTTCATAGACGAAATTAAGAATCAATTTATCAGTGCCGGAAATAGAGACGAGACCATTTGAAAAGCGGGGGTGGTCCGCGAGACGGATTTATCGTTTAGCTGTGAAGATTAAATAAAGCCAAACAGTGGGAATACGAGAACTAAAAGAAGGTATTTGCGATTTTTTTTGCCTCATGTTAGTATATTGAATGTATATTGGTTTAATAAAAAAAGTTCTGGAGGTTTATATGTTACAGTCAAATAAATTTGTAAACAGAACTCCTCGGTTCAACATACTTTCCGAGGATGATAAGGAGCAAATTTACGATGCCTCTCTGGAGATACTCCAGAATACTGGAGTAAAAGTAGATCACGAAGAGGCAAGGTCCATATTTGCCGGCGCGGGAGCCAGAGTAGAGGATGACATGGTTTATCTCCCACCTCATATGGTTAACGACGCGGTCGAGAAGGCTCCAAAAAAGGTGCTAATTTACGACAGGCATGGAGATATGGCCATGAGGCTGGGTGGAACAAATTCTTATTTTGGCTCGGGAACTGATGTTCCAAGAACACTTGATGAAGAAGGAGAAATCAGGCAGACCGTAGCGGAAGATATTGAAAAGTGGGCCAGAGTCTGCGACGCTCTCGATAATATTGACTTTTCTTCTCCTATTGGTTTATTGAGGAAGGAGAAAGAAAACGTCCAGGACATACTGGAAGCGCGGCAGGTAATGGCGAATACATCAAAACCCGTCATGTTCTGTTCCTGGGATGAAAGAGGCACGGAGGACATATTTAACATGGCGTCGATTGCCGTGGGCGGAGAAGAAAAACTTAAGTCTAAGCCCTATATAATGCATTACATAGAGCCGGTTACTCCGCTGAGCCACAGCAAGGAAGTTATGGCTCAGACGATATTCGGCGCTAAACACAACCTGCCCACAATTTACACCCCTATGCCCTCAGCCGGTGCGGTCAGTCCAATGACTTTTGCTGGCTCTATTGCGCTGGGTATTGCCGAATCGCTCACCGGGATAACCCTGGCTCAACTGGTAAACGAGGGTGCGCCGATGATAACGGGCGGTATCTATTCCATCCTGGACATGAAGACTTCCGGGTTCGTCTACGGCGGTCCGGAGTTTGCCCTTATGAACGGTGCCGTGGCTGAAATGAGTAATTTCCTGGACCTACCGATGTTCGGTACGGCGGGTGTAACGGATTCCAAGCTGGTAGATACTCAGGCGGCTATTGAAGCTACCTTCAATATCGCGACCCAGTCCATGGTGGGAGCAAATCTTATCCACGACGTGGGTTATCTGGCTTCAGGCCTTCTCTATTCCTACGACCAGCTGGTGATGAGCAATGAAATAATAGGTATGGTAAAGAGAATTATGGAAGGTATCGACACTTCCGGCGACAATATCCCTCTCGGCCTGATAAACGAAGTCGGTCCGAAAGGCAACTTCCTGAACACTTCTCATACAATGGACAACTTTAAGGAGGAGCACTGGCAGCCATCTCTCATGGACCGGACTAACTACGACAACTGGAAGAAGAACGGGGAGAAGTCTATGGGAGATAGGGTTAGCGAGAAGAGGGACAAGATTCTGGAGAGTTACGAGGCCGACGTTCTCGCCGAGGGTACACAGGAAAAACTGGATGAGATAATTGAGGAAGAAAGAGAAAAACGAGATGTAAAGTATTAAGGAGGAAAAATGTTAGAAAATCAACTATTTGCCAACAAATCGTCCCAAGATAAGGTAGGTTTTGAGGTGCTATCGGAATCGCAGATCAGGGACATACACGAAGCTTCGCTGGAAATTCTTCAGGAAACCGGGGTCAATTTTCACCTCAAAGAGACCCGAGACCTATTGGATGAAGCAGGCTGTAGAGTTAAAGGTGATAGGGTATATTTTCCTCCCGGACTCGTGGAGTGGGCAATTGACGCGGCACCTGCTCAGACTTACCTGTACGATAGAGAAGGTAAGAATCCCATTACTCTTGGAGGTAACAACGTGACCTTCGGTCTCGGACCCACTCTGTTAAACATGCGGGACACGGAGACGGGCGAGCGGAGACCTTTTAGGAAAAAGGATACGGCCGATGCCGCAAAACTGGTGGATGCTCTGGACAACATCGACTGGGTTATGGGACTGGGCACGATAGACGACGTACCTCACGAACACTCGGATAGACACGAATTTGAAGCCATGATAAAGAATACCACGAAACCGATTGTGGTATGGAGTTATACCAACGAAGGCGTGGAAGATATAATCGAAATGGCTTCGGCAGTGGCGGGTAGCAAAGAAGAATTGTTGCACAAGCCGTTTATCGTATCCTACTCTGAGCCCATTTCACCCCTCACTCACGACAAGGACGCCTCCAGGAAATTGCTTCTTACGGCTGAGTACGGGTTGCCCACAGTTCACACACCCATACCGCAGGCTGGAGCGAGTGCCCCGGTCACGCTGGCCGGCCAACTAGCCCAGGGCAACGCAGAAAACCTTTCCGCATTGGTAGTTTCCCAGCTTAAGAACGAGGGCTTGCCGTTCTTTGTCGGTGGAGTTATTTCGATAATGGATATGCAGACCGCGGTCCTTGCCTACGGAGCTCCAGAAAAAGAACTAGCCACGGCGGCCTATATGGACATAGCCCATTACTACGAGCTTCCCACCTGGGGCACCGCCGGTTGTACTGATTCGAAAATAGTTGACCAGCAATCGGGTATCGAATCTACACTTTCGGTTCTGTATTCGGCCCTGAGTGGAGCAAATCTCGTCCACGATGTAGGTTACATGGAGTCCGCTTCCACTGGTTCTCTGGAACAAATTGCCATGGTGGACGAAATAGTGGGAATGATCAAGAAATTCACCGACGGGATCGAGGTCAACGATTACACTCTGGCTCTAGACGTCATAGACGAAGTCGGGCCCGAAGGAGATCACCTGACGCACGAGCATACCATGGATAACTTCAAAGAAGTGGCCTGGCATCCTACCTTGATGGATAGGGACGTCCCCGATACCTGGATGGATAAAGGGTCGAAATCCATGGAAGAGAGACTCCGGGAGAAAGTTCAGGAAATACTGGAAGAACACGAGCCGAAGCCGCTCTCTGAAGAAGTCAAAGAAAAGATAGAGACCGTAATTGATAGACTGTAGAGACTTAACTGCGAGGGGAATCCACTGATTCCCCTCGCTCTTTACAATAACTTCAAGTATTAACTGGTAGGTCAGCTATAGTTAGCTTGAGGAAAGTTTAATAAGCAATTTTAAACTACATTTTTCAATGTAAAGTTAAATCGGTTATTTTTGGCGAAATTTGGTTTTTTTCCGGTACTATTTATAATTAAACAAACAGACGTAAAGATTAACTCTTGCGGGAGGAAAAAATGCCTTCAATTGAGTTAGAGGGTGTCTACAAAATTTTCGGTGACGAACCGGAAGAGGCGCTTGAGTTGATTGATAAAGGTGCTAGTAAAACCGAAGTCCGAGAAGAAACTGGCCATGTTATTGGTGTCCAGGACATAACATTCAAAATAAAGAACAACGAGTTGTTTGTCATAATGGGGCTTTCCGGTTCGGGCAAGTCCACCCTGTTAAGGTGCGTAAATAGGTTAGTAGAGCCAACGAAGGGCCGTATAACGTTACATTCCGATGGAAAAGATTACGACATCACTTCCGCTGAGAAAGAGGAATTGAGAGAGATCAGGGAAACTCAGGTCAGCATGGTCTTTCAGAATTTTGCACTATTCCCTCACAGGACGGTTCTGGACAATGTGGGGTTTGGGCTCGAAATTCAGGGCATAAGCAAGGAAGAAAGAGAAAGGAAATCACAAGAACTCATTGAGGTCGTCGGGCTTGAAGGGTTTGGCGATTCCTACCCTTCTCAACTCTCAGGGGGGATGCAGCAGAGAGTTGGTCTAGCCCGGGGACTGGCCACTGGGGCCGAGGTTCTATTAATGGACGAGCCTTTTTCGGCACTTGACCCGTTAATCAAGGTGGAAATGCAGGACGAATTGCTCGATTTGATGGAGAACATGCAGCGGACCATCCTTTTTGTAACCCATGACCTTGACGAGGCACTTAAAGTCGGAGATAGGATCACGATAATGGACGGCGGGAAAATGGTCCAGAAAGGCGTGCCGGAGGAGATCATCGTTAATCCAAAGACTGAATACGTAGCTGATTTCGTAGAAAACGCTGACCCTTCGGACGTTCTACGGGCCGAAACAGTTGCGGAAAAGGATTTCCGGGTCGATGAAGAGAACAGGGTAAAGCTGGACCAGCTTACGGAGGTTGAAGTCAACGACGAGGGAGAGGTCGTAAAAGGGTATATATCAGGCGCGCCGGTCTCCTTGAGACCAATTGACGAGTACGAGCGGATAGAAGAGGATGCTCTCCTGTTTTCTTCTCCGGAAACACCAATTAGTGAAATAATGAAAGCCAGGTTAGCCTATACTTCACACCCGGTTGTCGTTCTAAAAAATAATGAGTTCATTGGGTTCGTGGGGGAGAAAAATATCCTTCAGGGTCTTCTCGAAAAGGGTAGGCAGGGTTCTTCGTCATGAATTTAGGGGACGAGATGAAGAGGATAGTTAAAATGCCAGGAAAAAGTTTAAAGGGTTTTTTGAATAAAAGTATGGAATATGGAGGCGCAATGAGTAAGTTTAATAGTTCCATAGAGAAGGTTTTTGGCCTGGTATTAGGTACGTTAGGTTGGGTATTTTTGTATCCGCTTACGGTCTCCGCCAGGGTAGGAACACCCTTAATTGAGTTACCGGCAAAGCCTGCACCCATCCCGCTTGACGAGTGGACGGTTGCCGTAGTGGATTGGTTGAACCTAAACATTTCCCCGTTATTCGATTTCATTCAACTTGTTCTAAATACGATAAACGAGGCAATTTTGGCGGCTATTCAATGGATCCCTATCTTCGTGGTTACCGTTGCCGGGCTTGATATAAGGTTTCCTCTTTGGTCATTGATCCTTTTCTTCCTGCTTTGGTATCTGTCCGGACAAATTACTACCGGTCTCCTCGGGTTCATTACATTATGGTTGGCCGCTAACTTCGGTTTATACGTGGAGACTACGGAAACGTTCTCGCTTACATTAACGTCGGCGTTTATCGCGATAAGTCTCGGTATTCCTTCGGGAATACTGGCGGCTATTTCGGACACGGTAGATAACATGATTCGGCCTGTACTGGATTTGATGCAGACTATGCCCGTATTTGTTTACCTGATACCCGCGGTACTATTCTTCGGTTTGGGAGCCGCTCCGGGAGCAGTTGCTACCGTAATATTTGCTTACCCACCATCGGTTAGACTGACCAACCTAGGAATCCGAGAGGTGCCTCAGGAACTCGTCGAGGCCGGGGAAGCATTTGGCTGTAATTACTTGCAGTTGTTACTCAAAGTCCAGATCCCGGTGGCCAGGCCTTCAATAATGGCCGGAGTGAACCAGAGTATAATGCTTGCACTTTCCATGGCAGTAGTCGCCGCGTTGATTGGAGCCGGAGGCCTGGGTGGAGAAGTTGTTCGGGGGATTCAGCGCATGCGTGTCGGTCAGGGCTTCGTTGCTGGCCTGTCAGTAGTATTTACTGCGATGATCCTTGATAGAGCGACTTCAAATATTGGCGCTAGAGAAGAATGATCGAAAAAGTTCAATTATTAACCGACGGGGGTGATATTGGCGAGTAGATATTTCGGTGCCTTTATGGTAACTACAGAAAGAGTTTGTTAGAGTCGAAAAATTTAAACTTCCTTCCACTTTTATCAGGAGGTGGGTTCATTGAAAAAAGCACGTTTTGCACTCGTAGTCGTTTTTTCTCTTGCCCTGACTATTGGTTTTCTTTCGACACCCGCTAGGGCTCAGGACAAAACCCTTAACATCGGGGCCGTTGCCTGGGAAGAAGCTCTCGGAATTGCGGATCTGATTCAGTACGTAGTAAGGACCGAGCTCGGAATGAACGTGGAGGTTACGAACCCGTCAATCGGTGTGGCTTATGCGGCAGCATCCGACCAGGAACTTGACCTGCTTATCGAATCCTGGCAGCCCATAACTCACCAGGCTTACACGGAGAAATATGGTGCTGAGGTAATTGACTTCGGGCCCATGTACGAAGACGCGAAATTGACCTGGGCAGTACCTACTTACGTACCGGAGGACGAACTGGCTTCAGTAGAAGACCTCGCTAAGGAATCGGTGAAGGAAAAGCTGGGCGCGGAAATTACGGGCATTGATCCGGGTGCCGGAATTATGCAGCAGTCGGAGAAGATGCTTGAGGAATACGACGCCCTCTCGGACTACGATCTACTAGAAGGAAGTGGAGCGGCTATGCAAGCTGCACTAAAGGATGCGACACAGAATGAAGAGTGGATAGTTGTGACTCTGTGGGAACCCCATTCCGCTTACGGTCGATTCGATCTCAGGAATCTGGAGGAACCGAAAGGTCTGTTAGGTTCTGAAGAAAGGGTCCACATGATCGGCCGGCAGGACTTCATGGAGGTGTTCCCGAACAAGCTGAGTGAGTTTATTAGTCGCTTCTACCTCCCGATTGGCATGGTCAACGAACTGTCGGCAATGTACTCCGATATGGGAGAAGGGGCAGGAGCACAGTTTGCAGAGGAACACCCTGAAATCATCGACTTCTTTGTCAACGGAGTAGACGCTCTGGGATAACTGTTAGGACATCCTTAAATTTAGGTTAACATTAGTTCTTTTAAAGGGTGGGGACGACTCCCCACCCTTTCCTTATTAATAGGACCACTCGAATGATTGTAATGGACCAAATTCGCGGCCCTCACAAAAGGAGGAATAATATATGAGTTCGCAACTTGATTTAATCAAGAAACCTCTTTCCCTCTTCGTTTTTTTGGCCCTCGTCACGGTGGCGATTTTTTTATCCCCCCCGACGGCAACAGCGAAGGAAGATGCAATAGATTTTTACGTAGTTCCGGAAACGGAATATATGCCCGTAGCTGAGTTGATTACATACCTTTTAGAAGAAGAATTGGGTTGGAATGTGAATAAAAAAATACAATACGCTCAGGTCGGTTTGAAAAAGACTTCGGACGGTGAGGCTGACCTATTTCTAGGTATGAAACTTCCTCGACCGGGAAGTAGAACGTGGAACAACTTTGCCGGCAAAGTATGCAACCTGGGGCCGGTGTACGAGGACGTAGTGGGGGGCTGGGCCGTACCAGATTACGTGCCGAAAACTAAATTGAACTCGCCAGAGGACCTTGCTAAGCCGGAGGTCATGAACAACTTGAATAAAGAAATAATTGGTATAGAGTCGGAGAGTTCACTCCTGGAGAATTCGCGTAGAATTATGGACACAGTAAAAGGACTAAGTAGTTACCAACTGGTGAAGATAAATGAAATGGTCGCAATCTCCGAGCTTAACCGTGCTATTCGGAGCAAAGAGTGGTTATTAATCACGCTAAATCGTCCAAGTGTCCCTTTTAGCCTTTACAATACAAGATTTATTAGCGAACTGACCGATGAAAAGGTTGTAAATCTCCTTGCCCGAAAGGATCTGATGGAGAAGTACCCGAATAGGGTCACCCGGTTCTTAAGCCGTTTTCATCTCTCTATAGACCTGGTGAATGAATTGACCCGCTTATTCGATAAGAGGAAACGGAATGCGGCGACTAAGTTTGTTAGTGCCCACCCCGAATTGGTAAATTATTGGCTTGAAGGTATTGAGGCCCTTTGAGATTTGCCAGCCACGTTAGAGAGATGACTAGCGGGGGCACTTTTTAGTCTTTCTAAAAGAGGGGGAGATTAGTTAGGTTCTTAGTTGTTTAACTTCCTCTTTTCTGTCCTGATCTGGGATAAGCCTGGAAAACTTTCCTGTTAAGATCATTTCTTTTTCCACCACGGCGATTAAAAAAGTAATCAAGCTACCCTCCTTCAACCTGAGAAGTATTTTCAACTATAGACCTGGTATTACTATTCCCGTAGCGCCAAAGATAAATGTTGTTTTTGTGGGATAATTTATCCCACCTTTTTGCTTGTAACTGCAGTTTCAAGGGATATAATGATCTCACAAAGGGTAAAAAAGACTTGAGGAGGTTTATGTTAGAATGAGCGACTTACTTGAAGAATTGGGTCAAGCTGTGTTCGACATGGACGAAGACAAGACGGTGGAGTTGACTGAAAAGGCAATAGATGAAGGCCTGGAGCCGGAAAAAATCCTGAACGAAGGCCTGGTTCCAGCAATGGACGAGGTCGGAGAGGAATACGAAAGTGGCGATAGGTACGTTCCGGAGATGTTGCTTTCTGCCGAGGCGATGAAAGGAGCCATGCAATTGTTGCGTCCACTCCTGGCTGAATCCGGTGTCGAGCCAGCTGGTATCGTAGTCATGGGGACTGTCGAAGGTGATCTGCACGACATCGGCCAGAATCTGGTTAGCATGATGCTTGAAGGTGCCGGGTTTGAGGTCATCAACCTTGGTCCAGAAACGCCCGCGGAGGAGTTTGTCGAGGCGGTCAAGGAAAACGACGCAAACGTGCTTGGAATGTCTGCCCTGCTGACGACCACCATGACTCACATGCCCGAAGTTATTGAAGCGCTGGAGGAAGAAGGCATCAGGGATCAGGTGAAAGTAGCCATTGGCGGCGCGCCCGTTTCTCAGGACTTCGTGGATGAAATTGGCGCTGACGGTTACGCGGCAGACGCGGCGGCAGCATCCAGGCTTGTTAAGAAGTTAACTAGTTAACTTCAGGATCCCTCATGGATTTTATCCCCAATACGGACAGCGACAGGAGGGAGATGCTCGAGGATATCGGCGTCAATTCCCTTAGGGAATTGTTTTCCGATATCCCGGATGACCTGAAGGTAGAGCAAGATTTAGTAGACGGTCAAGGAGAGACGGAGCTTGAATTAAAGGAATCCGTCAAAGCGATAGCTGATCGTAACGAAAAGCCTGGCGACCGATTGAGCCTACTTGGCGCCGGGCTTTACGATCATTTCATTCCTTCCATAGTTTCCCACGTCACCGGGAGATCTGAATTCTATTCCGCTTATACCCCCTATCAGGCAGAAATTAGCCAGGGCACTCTAACCTGGATGTTCGAGTTCCAGACGGAAATATCTGAATTAACTGGCATGGATATTGCAAATTCCTCCATGTACGACGGGGGTTCGGCGGCAGCCGAGGCCGTATTGATGGCTCAGGAGTATCTGGGCAAAGACAAAGTTATCGTAAGCGAGACTCTGAATCCTCGCTATAGAGACGTAATCGAAACTTACCTGCCTCTGGAAGAAAATCAGGTTATCGAGCTTGGCACCAGGGACGGTCGGATCGACAGGATTAATTTAGAGGAAATACTGGCCAGCGAAGATTCTATTGCTGGGCTGGTTGTCCAGTCCCCCAATTATATGGGAATTGTCGAAGACCTTAGTGGGCTTAAGGAGGAGCTGAAAGATTCGTTCCTTATCGTGAGTTCCAACCCAATATCTCTCGGTTTACTTGAGCCACCGGGGAACTTTGGGGCTGACATAGTGGTAGGAGAAGGGCAACCCCTGGGCAATCCAATGAATTTCGGGGGACCATTACTGGGTCTTTTTGCTACCAGGAAGGATTACTTACGTTACCTGCCGGGGAGGGTTTCCGGTAAGACGGTTGATCGAGAGGGTAATGGAGGTTACGTCATGGCTCTGCAGACGCGTGAGCAGCACATAAAGAGGGAAAGAGCTACGTCCAACATCTGTACGAATCAGGCATTAAATGCCTTAGCGGCTACCGTATACCTTGCCTCTCTGGGTCCCTCCGGGCTCAAATCTCTTGCAAAGATTAACTGGGACAAAGCACATTACCTCGCGGATGAACTCACGGATCTGCCCGGGATTGAACTGGCCTGGAACCAGCCGTTTTTTAATGAGTTTGCGATCAAGGTACCCGGTGACCCCTGTGATATCTGGGAGAAGATGAAGCAGAACGGGGTAGATCTTCTTCATCCCGACACCTTGAAAGAGGCGGGGTGGGAAGACCTCCTGCTCGTTGCAGTTACGGAAAAGGTGAAGAAGGACGAATTGGATCATTTCGTCGATTTGATGAGGGGCGAGGTGGAATAGAGATGACCACGATCTTCGATAAAAGCGAGCAAGGTAAGACGGGCACTTCTTTTAAAGAGGAGACCTTTGCGGAAGTAACCCCGGAGGAGGAACTCGACGACAGATTATTGAGGTCGGACGAGCCGGGACTTCCAGAAGTTAGCCAGCCCGAGCTTATTCGGCACTACACTGAACTCTCGAAAAAGAATTACGGCGTGGACGACGGTTTATATCCGCTTGGTTCCTGCACCATGAAGCACAACCCTAAGCCTATGGAGGATCTGGCTAAGTATTCCCGATTTCAGAATCAACATCCCTTGGCCTCGGAAGACCTGGTTCAGGGCAACCTGGAGTTGATGTACGAGCTTGGAGAGATGCTGAAAAGTATCTCCGGAATGGCCGGTATTGCGCTTCAACCGGCGGCTGGTGCTCATGGGGAACTCACGGGTATGCTCATGATTCGAAAGTATCACGAGGACAACGGTGAACTGGATCAGAGAAGGGAAATATTGCTTCCAGATTCCTCCCACGGTACAAACCCGGCTTCGGCGGCGGTAGCTGGTTTTGACGCGATGGAGATAGAATCAAATGAAGAAGGGACTGTGGATCTCGAACAACTTAGGAGTGCAGCTGGAGATACTACGGCGGGAATTATGCTCACCGTTCCCAATACGCTGGGTATTTTTGAAACGGATATCACCGAAATAGCGGAGATCGTTCACGACGCCGGGGGATTGTGTTATTTCGATGGGGCTAACCTCAACGCTTTCCTGGGCAGGGTCCGGCCCGGAGATATCGGTATGGATATTACTCACTTCAATTTACACAAGACATTTAGCACGCCGCACGGAGGCGGTGGTCCGGGGGCAGGACCGGTTGGAGTTAATCGTAAACTGGTACCTTACCTGCCCGTGCCGACTGTTGAGAAAAACGAGGATGGCTACGAATTCTCTTATGACAAGTCGCGATCTATAGGCAAGGTAAATAGTTTTTCCGGTCCGTTTGGAATAATGGTTAAAGCTTACAGTTACATTAAAGCCCTGGGGGATGAAGGTTTAAGAGAAGTTAGCGGGAACGCCGTGCTTAACGCAAACTATCTAAAGCAGCAGCTGAAGAACGCGTACAGAGTTGCCTACGAAGGACTCTGTAAACACGAGTTCGTGCTCAGCGGGAGCGGGGTGGGAGAGGGAATTAAAACGGTGGATATAGCCAAGAGACTCCTGGACTACGGTTTTCACCCGCCGACCGTCTACTTCCCGTTAATCGTTAAAGAGGCGTTAATGGTTGAACCAACTGAAACGGAGCCCAAAGAAGCACTGGATGAATTTGCAGAAGCAATGCTTAGTATCGCAGAGGAGGCCTCGGAGGACCCCGAATTGCTCCACGAAGCTCCGAAGACCACCCCGGTGGGCAGGCTGGATGAGACAAAAGCCGCCCGCGAACCCGTTTTGAGGTGGAGAAAAGAAGACCGGGATTAAGCTGAGATTTCATATTGCATGAAGTAATAATTCGCCGTTGTAGTTTAAACGTTAGGAAGTTAAGGAAAAAGAAACTTCTTGAGAAGAAAAACCTGAAATCTGGAGGTAAAGATCTATGTTCTTGACAATTGGTGAATTAATCAATTCCACTAGGGACGAAGTTAAGCAGGCCCTGAAGGAAAAGGACGAGGAACTCATTCGAAAGCTAGCTCGGGATCAAGCAGAAACCGGGGCGGACGTAATTGACCTTAATGCCGGGGAATCGATGGAAGAAGAACAGTCTGACATGGATTGGCTGATCGATCTAGTTGAAGACGAAGTCGACGACGTCAGAATATGTATAGATACACCGGACCCGGAAGTGCTGGAGTTCGCCCTGGAGAAGGTCGAAAACAGGCCGGTAATTAACTCCATAAGTAACGAAGAAGACAAATCGAGGGCCAGAGAAGTAGCGGCCGATTCCGACGCCGAGATAATCGGTTTAGCGATGGGAGAAGAAGGAATGCCCGAGACGGTAGAAGACAGGTTAAACGAAACGGAAGCGTTGCTGAAAAAGTGCGACAGTCTCGGGATAGAGGAGGACCGGCTTTATATAGACGTTATAGCCATGACGATAGGGAGCAATCAGGAACAGGGACGGTACGTAATAGACTCGGTCAGGGAAATTAAGGAGAAGTTTGGTGTAAAAACAAATATCGGGTTAAGTAATATGTCCTTTGGCCTTCCGGACAGAGCGCTTATCAACAGAACCGTTTTTGCTATGTTGCTGGAGGCGGGGCTTGACGCTGCTTTGATCGATCCGACCGACAAGCCCATGATGGATACGCTAAAAGCTGCCGAGGCTCTTCTGGGCATGGACAAAAATTGCCTAAAATACCTTAAATACAAGAGAGGCAATTAGTGGAATTCCATGTCGGTACCCGTGGTGGCAGTCTGGAAGCAGGCCGAAAAAAATTTAGGATCTTGATCGATTCTTAATTCAAACAGGAGGTATATTTCATGAAAAGCGATATTGAAATCGCTCAATCGGCTGACTTAAAGCCAATAAAAGAAATTGCGAAAAAAGTAGGACTTAGCCGGGACGAGTTAGAACTTTACGGCGACTACAAGGCAAAAGTGAAACTCGATGCGTACGAGGATAGAAAAGAAGAACCGGATGGCAAATATATCGACGTGACGGCTATCCAGCCGACTCCCCTGGGCGAAGGAAAGACTACGACGAATATCGGACTAACCCAGGCTCTGGGGAAGATTGGAAAGAAAGTGATGACTGCAATTCGCCAGCCTTCCCAGGGACCGACATTCGGCATCAAGGGTGGAGCAGCTGGAGGAGGTTACTCGCAGGTAATCCCGATGGAAGATTTTAACCTCCACCTCACCGGGGATATTCACGCCATAGGAGCGGCCCACAACCTTATAGCGGCAGCGCTAGACGCCCGGTTGATGCACGAGCGGAACTACTCTGACGAAGCGTGGAAAGAGAAGGGCAAGGAGAAGTTGGATATCAATCCATACTCCATAACGTGGAATAGAGTTGTTGACCTCAACGACCGGGCCCTGCGAAACATAAACGTCGGCCTTGGCGGCAAGTGGGACGGTTACCCCAGAGAAAGTGCTTTCGACATCACAGTCGCTTCCGAGCTAATGGCGATACTCGGACTGACGGACGGTCTTCATGACCTCAGAGAGAGAATCGGTAAGATCGTTCTCGGATATTCCTGGGATGGAGAACCGGTTACGGCAGAAGATCTCGGAGCGGCGGGAGCGGCGACAGTACTTATGAAGGATACCGTAAAGCCCAACCTGCTCCAGACCTTGGAAGGCCAACCAGCATTCGTCCACGCCGGCCCGTTTGCAAATATAGCTCACGGCAATAGCTCCAACCTGGCCGACATGGTTGGGCTAAAGCTTGCCGATTACGTAGTTACGGAATCCGGCTTTGGTGCTGATATCGGCATGGAGAAGTTCTTCAATATCAAATGTCGGTACAGCGGCAACGTACCCGACGCAGTCGTACTCGTTGCCACTGTGAGAGCACTTAAAACTCACGGTGGAGGTCCTGAAGTCGTAGCAGGTAAGGAACTTGACCCGGTATACAAAGAAGAAAACCTGGAATTACTCGAAAAAGGCACAAAAAACCTCGCTAAAAACATAGAAATTGCCCAGAAATTCGGCGTGCCGGTTGTGGTTGCCGTAAACAGGTTCCACACCGACACGGACAAGGAAGTAGAACTGGTAAAGGAAAAGGCGCTGGAAGCGGGCGCGTTCGACGCCGTAGAGTCAAACCACTTCACCGATGGTGGAGAGGGAGCGGTCGATCTTGCCGAAGCTACTGTCCAGGCTACTGAAGAAGAGTCCAACTTCGAGTTCCTCTACGACCTGGATAAATCCATCAAAGAGAAGATAGAAACCATCGCCACGGAAATCTACGGTGCCGAAGGAGTCGAATACGCGAACAAAGCGGAAAAGCAAATAAAGGACTACGAGGAATCTGGCTTTGGCGATCTGCCGATTTGCATGGCGAAGACCCACCTGTCACTCTCGCACGACCCGAAGAAGAAGGGCGTGCCGACTGGCTTTACCCTGCCGGTTCGCGAGGTTAGAGCTAGCGTGGGTGCAGGTTTCGTCTACCCGTTGTGCGGAGAGATGAGTACCATGCCAGGCCTTCCGTCCGAACCCGCTTACGAAGACGTAGATATTGACGAAGAAGGCAACGTAGAAGGCTTATTCTAATATAAAGATCTTGGAGAATAAATGGACAGAGAAAAGATAGCCAAGGGAACAGAATTAATACTGGAAGGAATAGGAGAAGACCTCCACAGGCCCGGGTTAAAAGAGACTCCGGAGAGAGTCGCCCGGATGATGGAAGAGATCTGTTCCGGGATAGGTACCGACCCGGGTAAAGAGGTTTCGACGTTTTTCCAGGAAGATTATAAGGAGATGGTGGTGCTCGATGACATACCATTCCAGTCCCTGTGCGAGCACCACCTGCTTCCGATTATGGGTGAAGCAAGTATCGTTTACATGCCCAAAAACGGCAGAATTGTCGGTGCGAGTAAGCTGGCGCGAGCTCTGGAAACCGCATCCAGCAGGCCGCATATTCAAGAGAGATTGACATCTCAGGTGGCCGACGTTCTAATGGAAAAAATCGAACCTTATGGAGTTCTGGTTAAAATACGAGCGGAGCACTTATGCATGACGATAAGGGGAGTAAAAAAACCGGGCTCCAAAATGGTTACTTCTGCGATAAGGGGCAAATTCAAGACGGATAAGGCGGCCAGGGACGAAGCCCTGACTCTTATTAGTGAGAAAAACAACATGTGACGCCAGGAGGGACAATGTCAAAGATAGACGGTAATCAAATAGCGGAAACTTACAGAGAAGAACTGAAACAGGAAGTAGAAAGTCTAAAAGAAGAGGGAGTGCAACCGGCAATTGCTCCCGTTCTCGTCGGCAATGATCCGGGAGCAAAGGTTTACTACCGAACGAAGAAGAAACTGGCCGAGGATTTAGGGATAGATTACAAAGGAGTCAAGCTAGAAGAGGGTATTTCGAATGAAGATTTAGTAAGTAAGATAAGGGAGTTAAACGGAGACCCGTCCGTTCACGGGTTATTTATCGAGTTACCATTACCCGAGGGACTGGACATCGGAGAATTGAGGGACGAGATAAACCCGAAGAAGGACGTGGACTGCATTAATCCGGCAAATAGCGGAAAGTTGCTTTCGGGAGGAGCTGTCAGGGCGAGTTACGAAGACCTGAAGGATGATCCGGAAGTCATGCTGCCGGCGACCCCTTACGCGGTAATGGAAATACTGAAGTATTCGGATATCGATCTTGCCGGTAAGGAATTTCTCGTCGTTGGGGGCGGGGCTGTTGGACTCCCGCTTTCGCTGCTCGCTTTGCGGGAAGGCTATGCGACGGTTTCGCTCTGCGAATATCAGGCGGGCGATCTGCCAGAAAAGACCCGGCGAGCGGATATTGTTTGTTCTTCAGTGGGTAAAAAGAACTTTATAACCGCTGATATGATCTCTGAAGGGACCGTGGTGGTGGACGTAGGAATAAACGAGACAGAGAGCGGCATAACCGGTGACGTGGATTACGATAACGTGAAGGAGAAAGCATCCCGGATAACACCGGTTCCGGGAGGAGTCGGACCGATGACTACCACCCTGATAATGTCGAATACGGTTAAGGCCGCGAGGTTGCTCCAGGGTTAATTCTAATAAGTTATTTTTTTTCACTAATTAGTGCTCAGTTCTTTCACCAACGGCGGATTTAGATCACTAGCCCGAATAACCCTTTCCACCTCTTACCTGGCTGCCGGATTACCTATACTGCTGAGTTTTAAAGGTTAAATTAGTTGCCAGGTTAGGGGTGGAGAGCTAGTAGGTGAAAAATGAAGTCAACCTTCATGAATTAAGTTTCGCTTTCGTACGATGGAAAAAGAATTGAGTAGTGGAGATTCCAAATATTCCTTTTACTGAGGGGATTTTTTTATTTTCGAATTGGGTTCCCGTAGTCTTTCTTTTATCAACACTTGCCGATAAAGCCCCGTCCCTTGGGGCGGCGGGGTTCTTGACTTTTATCGGGGAGAAATTACTATTAACCTGTAAATAAACTTTTGAAAGGAGAAACTTTTATGGTCAAGCTCGACGAGGAACTTGACATTTGTGTTCTCATGGGAGGTACTTCCTCAGAGCGGGAAGTCTCGTTAAAGAGTGGTAATAACGTTTACGAAGCGCTGAAAAAGGGAAGGAAAGAGTTTAATCCTATCAAGGGAGAATTCAGCCACGAGGACGAAATTCTGGACCTGGTAGTGGATGCAGATATCGTGTTTAACACACTTCACGGCGGTATTGGCGAGGACGGTACTATACAGGCTTTACTCGATATCCTGGATATTGCCTATACGGGAACGGGTCCTCTGGGAAGTTCGATCGCAATGAATAAGTTATATTCCAAGGAGGCTTTTCGCCGGGCTTCGATCAAGACCCCTGACTACGTAGAAGGAGCGGGCCGCTCCTTCTCTCTGCTGATTGATCTGGTTTCGGACGAGCTAACGTATCCAGTAATCGTAAAACCTGTCGGTGAAGGTTCCAGTCGAGGAGTGGAGATAGCGGATAACGAGGAGGACCTGATTGAGAAAATAGATCAGGTTAGGACCGAATACGGACGCCTGTTTATCGAGGAATACATTGACGGCAAGGAGGTCACGGCCGGTGTTCTGGATGAGGATGGAGAACCTACCCCCTTACCTCTGGTTGAGATGAATGTCGAGCGGGAACGTTTTTTTAACTTCACGGCAAAGTATACACCCGGCGAAACGGAGTTCATCTGTCCGGCTCGGGTACCAGATAGCCTGGCGGAATCGGTAAAGGATCAGGCTCTTCGTGCCCATTCTGAATTCGAATGCAGGGGATATAGTCGAGTTGATTTCATGCTTGGTCAGGAGAAAGAAATCTACGGCCTGGAAGTAAACACTTTGCCTGGAATGACCGAAACTAGCGACCTTCCTCAGGCGGCCAGGGAGGCAGGGATTGATTTCGGTGAGCTTGTAGAAAGGATGGCAATCTCTGCTCTGGATTGATAGGTTTTTCAGGAGGTAGTCTAAAGAAGAGATCCATCATGGAAGCTCAGGAAACTTATAAAGAGAAATTCATTGAATAGAGTAAGATTCCAAGAAGAGCACCTGCACGTAAAGTCGTGTGCTCTTCTTGGAATTATTTATAGACTTTCGGAATAAGCGACCCGGGGTTATAAGTTTTCTAGGTTTTTCTCTATCGATGCTTCCTCTTTGACCTCTTCGAGCCAATTGGTCCAGGCTTCATTACCCTTCTGATTTCTTATTGTTCCTTCGATCTGATCTCTTACTTCCTCTAGGGGCTTTACGTTGCCTTCATCGTCCGTATAATTCTGCTTGTTTTGTTCGTAAAAGGAAGTTATTTCTTCTTCGGTTACCTCTACTTGCCCGGTTACTTCTTCCCTCAGTTTTTGTTGCCTGAGGTTTTGTCTTATACTCGCTTTAAGATCGTCAAGGGACATATTTTGATTGTTCTTCAGGTAATCCTCGAGGCTTTTTTCGTCCTCGAACTGGTCGTTATTTTCGATAATGTTATCAATTTGCTCCTGGATTTCCTCGTCGTTAACCTCTATCCCGAGTTCGTCCATCTTCTGTAGCTGTAACTCCTGCTCAATTAGATTTTCCAGCATGTATTTTCGATATTCTGTCAGGAAAGTATTGCCGGCTTCGCTGGTCATCAGGAACTGCGCAAAAGACCTGAACTGCCGGGAGAGGGTCATGATTATCTGATACACCTGAGTCCTTTGTGATAGTTGCTGATCAGTTATCTCCGATCCGTTTACCGTCGCTAAGACAGTGGGTTGTCCTTGCTGACCTGATTGCTGCTCGGCCCCGTCTTCCTGAGCCAGAACTCCGAGAGTGGGCGTAACCAATAGTAAGACAAGAGAGAAAATTACTAAATTTCTCTTCGAAAAATTCACCTAAATCACCTCGAGATAATTGTTGGAAATCTAATGGTCTAATGCAACTTGTCGGACCGTCAGGGTTTTGAAATCGTAACCAAGTATAGTATATTGAACCTTGGTGAGTCGCCGGCTAACAAACCAGTCAAGAACCCGGACTTTTTCGCTAAGCCCGGTGTTCCGCGATAAATGGTTGAGAAATCGAATAATCTCTTATCTTTTTTGCCGTCTGGGGCTCTTTAAGCACGTCCCCGTTTTCGATAATTTTTTCCATGATCGGTTCCGCTCTTTCGTCGCAGCTGGGACATTTTAGGGCTGTTTCTCCAAACGTCCTTACCAGCCTTTCGCCACAGTTGCCACAAAGGTAAAGTTGCTTGGCGCCGGACTTCTTGCCCCGCTTGGATACGGGCTCCCCTTCTATTTCTACTATATCCAGAGAGAAATCGACTACCGGAGCGTTTGATATGGCAGTACCGACTCCGTATGCGTCCGCGACCTCGTTGAGAGCGGGGATACTTTCTTCGTCCAGCCCTCCTGAAATGAAGATATCAACGTCGGAAAATCCATGGAGGTCCAGTTCCCACCTGACTTCTCTGGCTATTTCCTTCATGTCCCCGCGGCGGGAAGAAGGAGTGTCCAGTCTAACTGCGTTCAGCCCTTCGATTAAATCGGCGTTTTCCAGTGCTTCGAACTTTTCGTCGCCAAACGTATCTACCAGGGCAACGGTGTTTACCTCATCGCTGAAGATTTTTTCGAACATTCCCGTGGCGGTGGTGGAATCCTCCAGTATTAGGATTAGGGCGTGTGGGATAGTACCGACCGGTTTCAGACCCAGCTGTTTGGCTGTCTTCGAGACTGCCACTCCGGCACATCCCCCTATATAGGCACTGCGGCCGATCATCGGAGCAATGGACGGATGCATTCTTCGAGACCCAAAGTGGAATACGGGATTATCCTTTGCCGCTTCCTTTACGACCCGCGCCTTAGTAGAAATACCGCTTGCCTGGCATAGGAGACCCAGTAGGGGAGTTTCCAGGGGAGAGAAGTCCCGATACTGGCCCTCAATTATCATTACCGGTTCGTAAGGCAGAAAAACACTTCCCTCCGGAATCGACCAGACGGAGTTGCTTGTACCTTCGAGTAGCTGAGTAACCTCGTCGAGCCCGGAGAGTACACCAGGACCTTTTCCCGGCACGCTCTTCGTTCTTACTTCCATTCTAACATTTTTATCGATATTATTTTCTTCCAGAATCCTTTGAGTTCTTTCGAAATATACGTCGGTAATTTCTCCGTTTTTTATCTCTTCTGAAGTGGCAATATTAAAAATGTTGACCTCCTCTACTTCCTTCGACTTCTCCGTGACTGCTCCGGTAGGGAGTAAGACAGTCTATTCCGAACCTCGGTCCTCTTCTTCAAGTCCATTCAAAGGCTCTTCCCCCACCAGACCTAGGTATTTATCCAGAGAACGCCTGACCAGCTCTGATATAGGAAGGCCAGTCTCTCGGGATAATCTCTGTAGTTCCTTGTGCTGTTTTTCCGTTATTGTCCAATTGACTCTTCGCATTTTGGTTGATTATAATCCATTATTTGACAGGTTCCAACGGTCGGATTTCTCAAGTTAGACAGATGGGTTGTCATCTACTAGAATTAGTCCAGTATAATTGATTCTTCTCCACCATGAAAAGAGTACTTGCATATATAAAGAATACGTTCATAAATGGGTTGCTCGTCATCCTTCCCGCGGGATTTACGTTCTATATTTTATGGCTAATATACCGGATGTTCCTAAGGTTTACCGGGGAAGGGTCGGATTTTGGACGATTGGTAGGGAATTTTTTGAGGATGACGGTGGGCAGGGAATGGCTTCCAGGAATCGGAGCGATATTTACGCTGTTTCTGGTTTTTCTGGTAGGATTGGTTACTCGAATTTACGTTGGCAGAAAGGTTTACTCTCTCCTGGATAGGATGATTGGTTCTACCCCGCTGGTAAACAAGATGTACGTTACGGTTAAGCAGATAATTAACGCTATATTGAGCAGCGAATCCACCACTTTTAGAGACGTAGTTATGTTTGAATACCCGAGGAGAGGTACTTACGTGGTAGGCTTTGTCACGAATGAAAATCTCGGGGAGGTCGAAGAGATAGTTGGCGAAGAATCGGTTGCGGCTTTCGTATTTACGACCCCCAATCCTATGAGCGGCATGACCGTATTTCTTCCCAAAGAGGACCTGACTTACCTGGATCTTACTGTAGAAGAGGGATTGAGGTTGGTTTTGTCGATGGGGATTGTAATACCTTCCAAATTTCTGGACAATAGTGTTGGACCAAAGGTCTTGAAAGGGGATTAATATGCCGTTATTCCGCGACGAAGAATACCTGAGAGTAGATTTTGAGGAAGAGAAAGAAAAAGACGAGGCTTTATGGGTCAAGTGTAAATCCTGCGAGAAACTTATTTTCAAGAAGAAACTCAAGGAAAACAACCACGTCTGTCCCAACTGTGACGCCTACTTCTTTTTGACCGCAAAAGAGAGGATTAAGACCCTGGTGGACGAGGAATCCTTCTCGGATAAGACAAAAAGGATAGAATCCGACGATCCTCTGGATTTCGTCGATACCCAGACCTACGAAGAAAAGGTAGAAGAAAATCAAACGGAGACGGGAATGTTCGATTCTATCATAGTTGGAACGGGGGAGATCGAAGAAAATCCCCTGGTACTGGGAGTTATGGATTTTCGGTTTATCGGCGGGTCCATGGGGTCTGTAGTGGGTGAGCAGATCGTTAGTGGCATAGAAAGATCGGTTGAAGAAGACCTGCCGTTCGCCCTGGTAAGCTCTTCCGGTGGGGCTCGAATGCAGGAAGGGATCCTGTCCCTGTTTCAGATGGTCAAGACGACTTCTGCGAGGGATTTACTGTCAGAAGCGGGTTTACCGTTTATTTCGGTTATGACCTATCCAACAACGGCTGGCGTCGAAGCGAGTATAGCCAGCCTGGGAGATATCACTATAGCCGAAAGGGGAGCGTTGATCGGGTTTGCCGGCCGGAGAGTGATCGAGGAGACAATTGGCGAGGACTTACCCCAAGATTTCCAATCGAGCAGATTTGCTCTGGAACACGGTATAGTTGATTCGGTAGTCGAGAGGGAGTCGATGAGAAACGAACTTTCAAAGATTATGGGGTTTTTTAACTAAAAATGAGTGAGGAAAGAACGTTAAAAGAGCTGGAGAAGCAGATCGAACGGTTGAAAAAGCTTAACTCCAAGAACGGATTGGATTTGAGTCAGGAGATAGATAACCTGACCGATAAACTGGCTCAACGCAAGGAGCCAACTGAAGAAAGCCTGGATGATTGGGATCGTGTGAAACTGGCCCGACACCCCGACAGGCCCGATTCAAAAGACTACATTAACTACCTCACGGAAGAGTTTTATTCCCTTCGTGGTGACAGGTTAATTGGAGACGATAGTGCCCTGGAGGGCGGTCTGGCTAAGTACGATGGAGAGACTATAGTTGTTATCGCCCAGAGTAAAGGAGGGGATGCTGAGCAGTCCCAGAAAACTAATTTTGGCATGCTCCGGTCCGAAGGCTACAGGAAAGCGCGCAGGTTGATGAAGCTGGGAGAAAAATTTGGTTTCCCGGTACTGACGCTTATAGATACGCCTGGCGCCTATCCCGGGAAAGAAGCGGAAGAGCTTAATATCGGTGGAATGATAGCCCGGAGTATATCTACGATGGTATCCCTGGAGGTTCCCACGCTTTCCTTGGTTATCGGTGAAGGTGGCAGTGGAGGTGCTGTAGCAATTGGTGCAGCGGACCGGGTGCTTATGCTGGATAATTCTATCTATTCCGTAATTTCCCCGGAAGGCTGCGCCGCCATTCTCTGGAACGACCGCGAGCGAGCGGACGAAGCTGCCCGAGCACTCAAACTTACTGCAGAGCATGCCAGAGAATTAGGTGTGGTTGACGAGGTAATTCCAGAAGGAAAAGGAGCCCACGAGGATTTCGAAACTGTGGCCGGTAACCTTGATGATTCTATTTCCGACCATCTAAAGGAGTTAAGAGATTACGACCGGGAGACTTTGTTAGCGAAGAGACGGGAAAAGTACCGGTCGATAGGAAGCTTCCGGAAGGTAGTTCAGAAGAAAAAGAAAAAGCAAGAGTAGCCCGGGACCCTCCGGTTTTAGTTTGGAAAGTTCTATTTACCCGATCCGGGCTGGAATGTTAAAGTCTCTTGACTATCTCTCCTATAAGTGTACCAAGCTTTTCATTCGTTTTTTCCGTAACCTTGAGGACCTCTTCGTGCGTCAGCTTATCCTGCATACCCGCTGCCTTGTTCGTTACACAGGATATAGCAAGTACTTCCATCCCGGAATGATTTGCCGTAATAGCTTCCGGGACAGTTGACATCCCGACCAGGTCGGCACCGAGCGTTCTCAGTGCTCTTATTTCCGCCGGTGTCTCGTAGCTGGGCCCCGACGTCATCGCGTAGACTCCTTGCTGAAGGTCTATTCCGAGGTTATCGGCGGCCTCGGTGGCGATTTCTCTGAATTCCTGATCGTAGGTGTGGGACATGTCCGGAAACCTGGGGCCGAATTCGTCGTTGTTCGGTCCCCGGAGAGGATTGTCACCGGAAAAATTAATATGATCGGTTAGCAAGCACAGATCGCCGGGCGAAAAATCCTCGTTTATACCTCCGGCCGCATTTGTCATGATTAACTTTTCGACCCCCAGGTGGTTCTGGACCCTTATCGGGTAGATTATGTCGTCCCAGGGAAGTCCCTCGTACCAGTGAATCCTGCCCTGTTGAATTAGTACTTCCTCCTCGTGCAGAGTTCCGTGAAGGTATTTCCCCTCGTGGCCCTCCACGGTCGGTTCCGGGAAGTGAGGAATATCGCTCCAGCCAACTTCTTCGACTTCGTCCAGCAATGGCGTTAAGCTTTCCGAAAGTCCCGAACCAAGTACCAGGCCGATCTGTGGTTCACCGGACAATCTATTGTGTAATAAATTAGTCGATTCTTTAATTTTCTCGATATTGTTCAAGTTTCTAACTCCTCCATTAAAGTAACTCTGTTTTCCAGACGTTTCAGCCCAGCTTTGATTGTATCGGATCTGGTCTCCGCTATTCCCTTGACCTCCTGGAGCTCTTCTTTGTTCGCAGACAGTATCCCTTCCAGGTTGCCAAACTTGTCGACCATCCTCTCTATGACCGTATGAGGTAACCGTGGTATCTGATGGAGAACGCGGTAACCGCGAGGGAAGAGAAAGTCGTCGAGATCTTCCTCTTCATAACCGAGTAACCCCATTATTTCTTTGGTAGATGGGGGTGTATCGGTACAGAGATCAATTATACTTTCCCTAATGTCCTCGAAGTTTTCCTCCGGCTCCGTTTTCTTGAAGTCTTTTACAATGAACTCCAGATCGCTTTCTATCCCGGCAATCATGTTATCCAACTGGCGGCCGGGGAGGGCTTTTTCTTCTCCCAGTTCGACAAACATCCTCAAAATTTCTTCCCTTAGAGTCAACATTTGACCGATCTTCGTTAGCGGATTGGCTACGTGAAACGGCAGCACGTTTCCATCCAGCTCGAGAGCAGTTAACTCCTGAATTGCCTCGTCGTAATTTCCTCTGTATTGATCCATGATAAGCAGTGCCTGGTTCACCTTGGACATGATCGTCGAGATGTCTCTAAGAATATACCGCTGATCTTTGTAGTAAACCGTTACCCTGTCCCTCCTCTCGGAAATTGTGATGACCGGTAATCTTAACTGCTTCGCAGTTTGTTCTGCTGCTTTATGTCTGGTACCTGTTTCCAGGCTTTCTATCGAAGGATCGGGTGAAAGATGGGCATTTGCATAGGTAATTCTCCTGAGATCGTTATCGATGACAATTGCTCCGTCCATTTTCGACAATTCGCTCAGTCGCTGGGAGGTGACCTCCGAATCTATCTGGAACCCGGTGGTTATTATATCCTCTATCTCTTCCAGGGAGGAAAGAACTAGAAGTCCTCCGTGCCCCTGTTCCACTATCCTATCTATCGCCTCTCGCAGGGTTGTACCGGGAGCAATTTTCTCCAGTAATTCTTCTAAGGTCTCGAATGGCATGTTATTCCCTCAATTCAAGTTCCGAGATTGCGTCGGCGAGGACGCTGACCGGCCTGATATCCACGTTTGTCTCCAGTTCGTTCGACTTCGCGTGGTTTTCGGGTATTAAAGCTTTTCTGTACCCCAGTTTTTCGGCTTCGTTCACTCGCGACTTTAAATTCTTTACCGGTCTTATTTCGCCGCTTAACCCAACTTCCCCGATTATCACCGTCTGGCTATCGATCTTTCTATCCTGGAAGCTGGATAGGATGGCGCTGACTATACCGAGGTCGGCGGCTGTCTCCTCGACCTTGAACCCTCCAACTACGTTAAGGTAAATGTCGAACTCCTGCAGATTAATTCCAAGTTGTTTTTGGATGACCGCGAACAGTAGAGAAGCTCGGTTGTAGTCCAGACCGGTGGTACGCCTCTGAGCGCTTCCTCCAGAATTTGATGGAGTAACGAGGGCCTGGATCTCAACCAGTATGGGCCGTGTTCCCTCGACAGTGCAGACCGTGGTAGTTCCTTTTTGGTCTGAATGACCGTTTTTCTTTGCAAAGAACTGGGAAGGGTTTAATATTTCCTGAAGCCCTTTCTCCGTCATCTGGAATAGACCCAGAAGCCTGGTTGAACCGAACCTATTTTTTTCGGGGCGCATCATTCTGACGTTATTATCCCGCTTCCCTTCGAAATATACAGTGGAATCTACCAGGTGTTCAATAGTTTTGGGTCCGGAAAAATCTCCGGATTTCGTAATATGGCCAATTAATAGAGTAGCAATATCTTTCTTTTTTGCAAGTCTGGTAAATTCACGGCCAAGTTCACGAACCTGCTTTGTGCTTCCGAGAGAAGAAGAATTGCCGGTGCTCTGAAGGGATTGGATTGAATCCACGATAACACAGATAGGTTCCAGTTCGTTGAGGTGTGAAACCGCATTTTCCAGGCTCTGTCCGCTATATATAATCAGATCGTCCGCGGAAAGGCCAAGGCGATCCGCCCTCATCTTGAGTTGCTTCGAGGACTCCTCGCCTGAGATATAAAGTACCTTTCCTCGTTTGGCTAAATTGGTTGCAGCCTGAAGGAGCAGAGTGGATTTCCCTATACCGGGATCTCCACCAAGCAGAGTTACGGATCCGGGTATTAATCCACCACCCAGAACGCGGTCGAACTCCCCGATGCCAGTTGGCAATCTCTCTTTTGAATCGAACGAAATTTCCGAAAGCGGTTTTGGGGCTTCGTCTACGATGTCTTTCCCCGAGGTATCTTCGGATTCACTCTGTCGGAAACTATCCCAATCTCCACATTTTGGGCAACGTCCGAGCCATTCGACAGAAGTGTATCCGCAGCTTTTACATTTGTATGCCATCCATTATCAATCTCCAACGCCGATGGCGCTCTTGTTATTTACCCCCTCGAGAAGGATATCTCCGTCCTCGGAATCTACGGAGATGATGCTGGTTTCGTCGAAATCACCCTGTAACAGATGGTCGGAAATCTTGTTCTCTATTAATCGTTCTATGGTCCGTCTCATCGGCCTCGCTCCGTACTTGGAATCGTATCCTTTTTCAACTAGAACTTCTTTTGCGGGTTGAGATATTTCCAAATTCAATCCGTGCTTTTCGATCAACCTCTCCCGAAGCCTATCCAGCATTAGTTCGGCAATCTTAAATACTTCGTCTTCTGTCAGCTGGTGGAACACGACGAGATCGTCAAGACGGTTCAGAAATTCAGGCCTGAACTCGTCCTTAACCTTGTCCATAACCATGCTCTTCATCTCTTCGTAGGATTCCTTTGAGTCGACTTCTTTGGAACCGAATCCCAGCTGGGTCTTGTCGGTTATGAGCTTTCCGCCGAGGTTCGAAGTCATTATCATAACGCTATTTCGGAAATTGACCTGTCGTCCCTGAGAATCAGTAAGCACGCCGTCTTCCATGACCTGAAGCAGAATGTTGAAGACGTCGTGATGGGCCTTTTCGATCTCGTCAAACAGGATCACCGAGTGTGGCCTATGACGGACCGCTTCGGTTAGTTTACCCGCCTCTTCGTATCCTACGTAACCGGGAGGTGCGCCGGTCAACCTGGAAACGTTGAATTTCTCCATGTATTCGGACATGTCCACCCGGATTAAGGCCTCTTCGTCTCCGAACAGGAATTCGGCCAGAGTTTTACTGAGTTCGGTTTTTCCTACTCCTGTCGGTCCGAGGAACATAAAGGATCCGATCGGACGATTGGGGTCTTTTACTCCGGCGTAAGCTCTGCGCAGGGATTGAGAGATCGCATTTACTGCCTCGTTCTGGCCGATTAACCGCTTGTGGATCTCCTGCTCCATGTCTACCATCCGTTTTCTCTCTTCTTTCTGGAGCCGACCTACCGGAACTCCCGTCCAGGAAGAGACCATTTCTGCTATGTCCTTACCTTCAACCAGGCCATCGCCGTTTTGGGACCTATCTTCGTTCTCTTCGTAATTTTCAAGTTCTTCCGTAAGTTCTCTTCTCTGGTCCCTCAGTTCTGCCGCTTTTTCGTAATCTCCCGAGTTAGTTGCTTCTTCTTCCTGTTGCTTGATCGTAAGCCGTTCCCTCGAAACTTCTCTTAATTCCGGGGGTAAGTTGAAGTTATCCAGCCTTACTTTTGCGGCTGTTTCGTCGATAAGATCTATTGCTTTATCGGGTAAGAACTGTCCGGTTATGTAGCGGTCGCTCAGCCTTGCCGCCTGTTCGATGGCTTCTTCGGTTATCTTGACGTTGTGGTGGTTTTCGTATCTATCCTGGATACCTTCAAGTATTTCTATCGTGTGTTGAATTGTCGGTTCATCCACGGTAATCGTCTTAAACCGGCGTTTTAACGCGGGGTCCTTTTCGACGGACTTTCTGTAGTCGTCGATCGTTGCCGTTCCGATACTCTGGATCGCCCCGGAAGCTAGGGGTGGTTTGAGGATCGAAGAAGCATCTATAGCGCCCTCAGCTCCACCGGCTCCCACGACCGTGCTTAGTTCGTCGATGAACAGGATTACTTCGTCCTTGTTAGTGACCTCGTTGATCAGGGCTTTGAGCCTTTGCTCAAATTCCCCCCTATACTTGGTCCCGGCGACCATCGCGGCCATATCGACTTCGTATATCTTCTTGTTCGTCAGGATACCGGGAACTTCCTGGTTGGCTATCTTCTGGGCTAATCCCTCGACTATCGCCGTTTTTCCTACGCCGGCTTCGCCTATAAGGACAGGGTTGTTCTTTTTTCTCCGGGTCAAGGTCTGGATTACTCTGTTTATCTCTTTACCCCTGCCAATTACCGGGTCGAGTTCTCCCTGTTTGGCTTCTTCGATTAAGTTTCTCCCAAATTCCTCGAGAACTCCTTCTTCCTGACTCCCCTTTTCCGTCGATTGTAATTTGAGTTCCATTCCCTGGTTGGCATCGCTTTTCCGGACCATGGAGAAGTAGGATCGTGCCTTTCTGGTAGTTATGCCGAATTGTTTTATTACCGAGGAAGCAGTACCGTTACCTTCCTCTAAGATGCTTATCAGGAGATGAGCGGGTTCGATTTTGTTTTCGCCCTGGCTGGACCTAGCTTCGTCGTAACCCATCTTCATTATTTTCTTCAACTGGGACGTCGGCTCCAGTTCGTCCTGTAGCGGAAGGGATAATTCTTCTTCATCGTTCCGTTTGACCACTCTGAGCACGTGGTGATAGGACAGCCCGTTATCTTTCAGGAATTTATACACTCTGGTGTTTTTGGCCCTGAGAAGAGCCAGTAGCAGATGTTCCGGGGAGACTGCCTTATCGTTTAACTTTTCCGCCTCGTCGTATGCCGTAGCCATTATCTCCATCGACTTTTTCGAAAACTTTTTGTACATGTTACTCACCAAGCTCACCTCCCAGAGAACTCTTCATCTGTAGAATTATATGTAAATAATATTGATCATTTCAAAGTTGGTACCAGCCGGAAAAACAGTTAATCCCTGTTTCAAAAAGGAGCTAACAAAAGTGCTCCCTAATAATTTGGTTATTCTTCTCCTTCGCTCTCTTCTTCCGGTTCGGGTTCTTCTCCCTCTTCTCCGGCGGCTCCTTCTTCCAATTCTCCCTCTTCAAGTTCCTCTTCCAATTCTCCCTCTTCAAGTTCCTCTTCTGCTTCTAATTCTTCTTCCTCTCCCAGCAGCTCCTCGCCTATGGTGGGTTCCGTGAGGTCTATCTCTATTTCCTTTCTCGGAGCCAAAATTGAGAGTACGGTTCTATCTTCAGGTGTCAGGATTTCTAAGTCGCCCAGATCGAGATCCGATACGTGGATTGAGTCACCAATTTCAAGCTCCTCGACATCCAGTCTGAGTATCTCAGGTATGTCCTTTGCCTCACCGTATACAGTTATGGTTTCCATCAGCTGGTCCAAAATTCCGCCTGAGCTCACTCCTTCCGGTGTTCCAACCGTGACTACCGGAATTTCCATTTCTACCGGGTGGTCGTCCGGAACTTCGTAGAAGTCGATATGTATCGGTTCGTCGGTTAGGTGGTCGTATTGGATATCCCGAAGGAATACCTCATGAACGTCGCCATCGAGCTCCAGCTCAACTCTGGTACTTCTCGTTATCTCGTTCAATAGCTCCTTCATCTTTTTCTTGTTTATCGTTAAGCTGACCGAGTCCCGCTCGGGTCCATACAGTACTGCCGGTAGTTTGCCCTCGCGGCGCAGAGTATTCGGATTTTTCTCTGATTCTCTTTCACTTACCTGAAGCGTTGACATCAATATCACCTTTCTTTGAATTTCTATTTCTAAGTCCGTCTTACTTTAAACAATTATATTAGGAATGGGGGAACAAAGTCGACACCGATTTTTCCTCGTATATACGTTTTATCGTTCGGGCGAATAAATCTCCCATGGAGATGTGGTTGATAAAGTCGACTTTTTCCGCGTCAGAGTTTTTAATCGTATTCGTCACGGTGACGGAGTTTATTGGAGACTCTTCGATGTATTCCAGGGCGTCCTCGGCGAAAATACCGTGTGTGCATATAGCTTCTATATGGCTTGCCCCTCTTTCTGCCAGTATCTCCGCCACCTCCGTTAAAGTCCCCGCCGTACTTATTATGTCATCTACAATCAGACACCGCTTGGATTCAACTTCGCCAATCAGGTTTAAGACCTTCACACCTCCGTCCTGTCTATCCCTTTTCTTCTCTACTATGGCAAGGGGTAGGTTCAGTTTTTGAGATACTTTTCTTGCCCTTTTTGCCCCTCCAACGTCTGGACTGACTACTACGCCCCCTTCGGAGGAGACCTCGTCGGTGAGGTTATTTGCCAGAACCGGATCCCCTCGAAGGTTATCTACTGGGATGTCGAAGAAGCCCTGTATCTGACCTGCGTGCAGATCTACCGTTAAGATACGGTCCGCTCCGGCAGTGGATATGATATTTGCAACCAGCTTTGCACTAATCGGAACCCTGCCAGTCTGCTTTCTGTCCTGACGGGCATAGCCGTAGTAGGGAATGACGGCCGCTATTTGTTTCGCCGAAGCCCTCTTTAGCGCGTCGATTATCAGAAGCAATTCCACGAGATTTTCGTTCACGGGAGGCGATATGGACTGGACGACGAAAACCGACGCTCCCCTTACCGTCTCTTGTATGTGGACGTGTATTTCTCCGTCCGGAAACCTGTCTACTGAAGCTTCGGTTAACTTTTTGTCCAGGTTAGAAACAATTTCTTGAGCCAGCTCGGGGTTTGAATTTCCCGCAATTATTTTAAGATCCTGCAATTTTATCTCCTCAGTTTATTTGGTTTTTGAACCTATCTTCGGAATTAGTATGGAGCTTAGTCATCTATTAGGTCCAAGAAAACTAAACGGCTCGACCGAGCTGTTTTCTCGGACTGAGGCACTTTTTACAACTGCATGACTTAGCTCTGCTCCCTGGCCGACCTCACTATCGACGATTTCCACGTGGGGACCTATTTGGGCGTTTGGACCGATTGAGGTCTCTCCTTTGATTATAGTGAAAGGCTCTATAATTGTATCCTGGCCTATGCTAACTTTACTCTCGATAACCGTCAATTCCGGGTCAACTAAGGTGACTCCCGACTCAAGTAACGAGTGTACTTTCCTCCGGTTAAGTGCGTTTCCCGCAAATACGAGATCTTTTCTTGTATTTACCCCAAGGAATTCTTTCGGCTCTTCCGCCTCGAACCCCGCGCCCTTTTTCCCTCTGTTAGCGAAGCGTTTTACCAGGTCGGTTAAGTAGTACTCGCCCTGAGCGTTTGCCGTACCTATCGAATCAAGTTCCTGCCATAAATCTTCCCGGTTATGCATGAAGTAGATTCCCGCGTTGATTTCTTTTATTTTTTTCTCTTCCTCGTCGGCGTCCTGTTCCTCGATTATTTCTTCTATACCGCCGGTTTCAGACCTTACGATCCTGCCATAGCCGGTGGGATCGTCCCTTTTGACCGTCAGGAGCGCAAGATCTGCTTTTTTATTATTTGCAAACTCTATAAACGTTTCCAGTGAAGAGGTTTTTACTAAAGGAAGATCCCCGGGAGCGACCAGAAAAGCGTCACTCTCGATTTTATCTTTTGCCCGCTGGAGAGCGTGAGCCGTGCCTCTCTGGTCTTCCTGTACCGCAAAGTCAATATCCCGGCCCGCCAGCGAGTTTCTAACTAATCTCCCCTTGTATCCGACTACTACGATAACGCGAGATAATTCTAAGGGATCGATTGATTCCAGTAAATGTTCAATTAAAGACCTTCCACCAATTTCATGTAGTACCTTCGGTTTTGACGAATTCATGCGGGTCCCTTTTCCCGCTGCAAGAATTACGAAATCCATGATTTCACCGATTAAATATAATTAATCGGTTTCTTGGTTGCAATGAAAACTGGGTTTCTCGACAATAATCGGGTGAAGGGTTTTAGCTGGTTAAGAAGTTGCATCAGGTCTACTATTAACTACAATGATCAATAAAGAGGAGGTATTATGGCCGAAGAAGATATGAAATATACTGAGAATCATGACTGGGTAAGGATAGAAGGCCGGACAGTCACCGTTGGCGTGACCGACTTTGCTCAGAAACAGCTGGGGGATATAGTGTTTGTCGAGTTACCTGATCCGGGGGAAGAGTACTCACAGGGAGAGGAAATTGTCGTTATCGAATCAGTAAAGTCGGTTTCTGACGTTGAGGCACCGATTGGCGGTGTGGTAACGGAAGTCAATGAATCCCTCGAGGGTGAGCCGGAGAAGATAAACGAATCTCCGTTTGAGTCGGGCTGGCTTGTAAAACTGGATATGAAGGATGAAACGGAACTAGAATCTCTGATGGATGAGTCCGAATACGAAGATTTAAAAGAAGAAGCTTAACTATAAAGCCGTAAAATTGTTACTGGGGCAGGACTCGAATCGCCTGCCCCAGTTAGTATTTGTAACTGTTATCTCTAACCTGGCTACTTTCTATCACAGAAGAGAAAGTGTAATTGCTAACAGGGTTCCAAATTGAGCCAGAAGAGCTAAACCCTGCCCGGATTTAGAACTCTTGTTGCTGACAGGGGGGGAGTTTTCGGTTTTTCCCTCGGAAACATTGCCATCTTCATAACCTTCCATCTCGGTCTTCTCGTTCTCCAACTCGGCCTTCTCGTTCTCCCCTGATATCTCGCCTATTTCCTGCTCTTCCTGTGTTGTTCCGGTA
This sequence comes from Candidatus Bipolaricaulota bacterium, assembly GCA_018335015.1. Classification (GTDB taxonomy): domain Bacteria; phylum Bipolaricaulota; class Bipolaricaulia; order M55B111; family M55B111; genus JAGXLP01. Next base: position 15,419 of record JAGXKX010000005.1, on the reverse strand, counting down.
GATCCCAGGGCAAAGCTGGCACTTGTAGTGCCGTATTTTATTTTAAAAGAGGTGGTTGAATCAAACGAACTTCCCAGAGTGATGAGTCCTTTACTTCCCCAGAAAACCTTGCCTTCGATCGGAACTTTTTCAGGCATCCTTCCTTCTGCAAAGCCATTCGTTATTCCAATTACCTGATTTGCCTGGGAAGTCTGACCGTTTTGAATAATTCTCAGGGCGTAAGGTCTAAAGCTTACGTCTTTATTTCTGGTCAATGCTGAGACCGCGACCGGTGTTTCACCTTGGTGCTTTCTCAGAGCCGATTTTATATCGGAACCCAGAGAACTGTTATACGCCTTTTCGTTTCCGAAAATAACGACCAGAACGACCTTTTCTCCCTGATACTCCGTCTCGATAACCTGATATATTTCCGAGTCAAGGCCAAGCTCTAACCTGACAATCCTGGACAACTTATCCTCTATCTTCTCCCCTGCTGCAGAATTAGCCAGGAAAAACAGGGCAATAATTAACACTACCCCTATGTACAATACAGTCTTCTTAGACAATCAAATCACCTGTTAACGGCGTCTTTCGTTTCTGGAACTGGTTAACAAACCCCGCATCCCATGAATGAGAGGAAAGCAGCCGCCCAGAGAGACCAGAAAAACCCAAGTACAAACCAACTTGCTGTTACAGGATCCATAAAAAAGCACCTCCTTAAGATTCTTATGGTTAACATTATTATAACCGGAATTAGTGATAATTCAATAAAATTGTGGGTAGAAAAATCAATCTTTTGCGCCACAGCAGTACTTATATTTCTTTCCGCTTCCGCAGGGACAGGGATCGTTTCTGCCCGGTTCGTCTTCCACTATTCGCTGCTCCCCTTGAGATGAGGTGTCGGGTTTAGCTTTTGATGAGGAAGAAGCCTTACCGTCTCCGGATTGTTTTTCGGGCAGGCCCGAACTCCCCTGGTTCGCCTGGAAATTGAATTTTGAGGTATCTACTTCCGATTCAACCGGTTTTTCGCCACCTTTAATATCTATTCGAGACTTCACCAGGAGTTCGACTATCTCCCGCCTTAACTCCCGTCTCATGTCCTGAAATAGGCGGAAAGACTCCCGTTTAAACTCGACCAGCGGATCCTTGCCGCCGTAGGACGACCAGCCCACTCCGGCTTTCAGATCGTCGATAACGTAAAGATGCTGGCGCCATTCCCTGTCGATAACCTTTATTATTATTGATTTTATCAGTTCCGGGCTAACCTGGTTAGTGTTTTTAAACTTCTCCAGTTGATTTTCCCAGTTTGATCCTACGATATCCCTTACGGAGTCCTCCAGGCTCTGGCTATTTTCCGACAGCTCCTCTGCCGGTGAATAATTTTGAAACTCGGCCAGTTCGTTCTCCAGGTCTTCAAGTCTTTCTTCTTCACCTCCGTCCTCCAGGCCGTACTGTTCGAGAAGGTCTTCCGAAAAATCCGTCAGGACGGGTTGCAGGTAACTGTCTATTTCTTCCCAGCTGCTACCTTCCTCGGTTAGGACGAAGTGATCACGCAGACTATAGATAGCTTCTCTTTGCTGGGCGAGTACCTTGTCGTACTTTAAAACGTTCTTGCGTCTTTCGTAGTTTATTCCTTCGACCTTCTTCTGGGCCCGCCTGATAGCCTTGGTTAATAATTGATGTTCGATGGCTTCCCCGTCTTCCATGCCTACTTTATCCATTATAGAATCGATTCTGTCGCCACCGAATATTCTGAGGAGGTCGTCTTCGAGGGAAAGGTAAAACTGGGAGGATCCAGGATCACCCTGTCTTCCAGCCCGGCCACGAAGCTGGTTATCGATTCTGCGACTTTCGTGCCTCTGAGTCCCGAGCACGTGGAGTCCGCCAAGTTCGGCAACTCCTTCTCCAAGTTTTATATCCGTTCCCCTTCCCGCCATGTTGGTCGCTATCGTTATAGCACCGGGTTGACCGGCGTCCTTTATTATTTCGGCCTCACGGGCGTGGTTTTTAGCGTTCAAGACCTCGTGAGGCACCCCGCGTTTATCCAGGAGAGAACTTAACCTTTCGGATTTTTCAATAGCATTCGTCCCGACCAGGACGGGCCGGCCTATTTCGTGGAGCCTTTCGACCTCCTCGGCAACTGCTTCGTACTTGGCTTTTTTGGTCTTAAAGATTACGTCGGGCTTATGATCCCTTCTTAAAGGTTCGTTTGTTGGGACCACAACTACGTCGAGATCGTAGATGTCTTCGAACTCGTCTTCCTCGGTTTTTGCCGTTCCCGTCATTCCGCTTAACCCGTCATAAAGGAGAAAGAAGTTCTGCAGGGTTACCTGGGCGAAGGTCTGGTTCTCTTTCTGGACCATCATACCTTCTTTTGCTTCTATTGCCTGGTGTAAACCCTCTGACAATCTCCTGTCAGGCATCAACCTGCCGGTAAATTCGTCCACAAGGACTACCCCCCCGTCCTGAATTATATAGTCCTCGTCTTTCTGGAAGAATTCCTCGGCTTTCAGCGACGTCTTGAGGTGGTGGAGCATGGTGATATTTTCGGGGGAGTAAAGGTCGTCGAGATGCAGGAAATTTTCTGCTCTGTTTGCCCCTTCGTCGGTGAGGGATATTGACTGATTTTTTTCGTCGACTTCGTAATCCTGGCCCTTCTCAAATCTCGGCGCCAGTCGGGCAAACCTCTTGTATAGCTTGGTGGATTCTTCGGTGGAGCCGGAAATTATAAGCGGGGTTCGGGCTTCGTCTATCAATATGCTGTCGATCTCGTCGATTATCGCGAAATCCCGATTGGCCCCTACCCGTTGGTCCCGCGAGATGACCATGTTGTCTCTCAGGTAGTCGAACCCGAACTGGTTTGCCGTGCCGTAGACTATATCAGCTTCGTAGGCCTTTTTCCTGGCTTCTACGTCCATATCTTCCTGGATTACCGATACGTCCAGGCCGAGAGTCTCGTATATTGGTCCCATCCAGTTTCTGTCTCGCTGTGCCAGGTAATCGTTGACCGTGGCGATGTGGACCTGACCGGTAAGGCCATTTAGATAGGCGGGCATGGTGGCGACGAGGGTTTTTCCTTCCCCCGTTGCCATCTCCGCTATTCTTCTCTGGTGCAAAGCCACCCCTCCGATGATCTGCACGTCGTAAGGTCTCATTCCCGTTTCTCTCTTGGCGGCTTCCCGCACCAGGGCAAAAGTTTCCGGTATCAGTTCGTCCGTGTCCGTTCCGGAAGAAATTCTCTCCCTGAATTCCTTGGTCTTTTTCCTCATTTCTTCCGTCGATAGATCAGCTACTTCGTCCTCGAGGTCGTTTACCCGGTCGACGTAATTTCGGAGCCTGGATAGCTTCTGATCGTTGGTCTGCCCAAAAACCCAGTCTACGGCCTTTTTTACTTTATCAAACATAATTAATTTGGATACTGATCATTTTTAAATATCCTGTAAATTCATAGCGATGGAATGGCAGCCGATAAAAACCATAAGCACTCAGTAAATTATGGTCTATTAAGAGTGGAGAAATCAAGAAAACCCCGAACCCTTTGGACGGGTCCGGGGCCATGACTGGTTAATTATGTCGGGTAACTTTTACCGTTCTCCCAGAGGAAGAACAGTTCTCCCGAACATCGTATTTATAATTACGCCGGCAGACGAATACCAAGCTATCGAGGCGCATAAAAGGCCTTCGTATCCAGCGATCCTAGCGATCGTCGGGTTAAATTCTCCCCAGGCGAGCAGGAAGAATAAAATAGTCAGGGTGATAAATATCCACATAATAGCCTTCGGCTCGCGCAGGGACGCGATGGTCATGTAGAACGTAAATATTCCCCAGGCGATCAGAGCAACTGCGATCCCTTCCTTGGGTACATCGGTAATTATTCCTGCCCACTCAAGGAAAAAGAAGGAAGCAAGGCCTATCCAGAAAGCTCCAAAAGAGGAAAAGGCCGTAGCTCCAAAAATGTTGTTGCGCCTGAATTCCCACATACCGGCCAGCAGTTGAGCTAGCCCGCCGTAGGCTATCGCCATGGGCATGACAATACCAAGCGATCCCCCGGCTACCAGGCCGGAATTAACGAGATTAAGAATGAAAGTTGATAACGCGAACCCTCCCAGACCCAGAGGTGCAGGATTGGCTACGTCTTCGTTGATCTCCAAGTTCAATCACTCCGTTTTGTGAATTTGACGAGTTTAGTTACTCGCTAAGCTTTTCCTGCAGCTCTTCTACGGTTTCAGGATTTCTTAGCGTTGTCAGATCTCCGACGTCTTCGCCCCTGACAAGGCTCTTTAGTATTCTACGCATTATCTTACCGGATCGCGTCTTTGGAACCTCATCTGCAATTATTATGTCGGCGGGACGGGCTGTCGGTCCTATAGTGTCGTCCACCAGCTGGATAAGTTCTTCCTGTAGGGTTTCTTCGTCTATGTCGGCACCTTTTTCCAGCATGACAAAGGCCACAGGAACTTCTCCCTTCACTTCGTCAGGGCGGGACACGACCGCTGGTTCGGCGACTGACTCGTGTTTGCCAAGTGCATTCTCCACCTCGCCAGTTGCCAGCCTGTGTCCGGCTACATTCATTACGTCGTCCAGTCGACCGGTAATTCTGATGTTTCCGTCCTCGTCCTTTCTGGCTCCGTCACTCGTGAAGTAGTATTCCGGACCGTATTCGCTCCAGTATTCTTCCTTGAACTTTTCCGGCCTTTTGTAGACTCCTCTGATTAGACTGGGCGGGAACGGGGATCTGATCGTTAGATACCCCCCTTCGTCGACTCCAACGGGATTTCCTTCGGTATCTAGAAGTTCGGCGTCGATTCCCGGGAATGGTTTACCGGCGTAAGTCGGGATGAAGGGCCCGATGCCCGGTAGTGCGTTGATTACGTTCGCGCCAGTTTCCGTCTGCCACCAGGTATCTACGACGGGGCAACGCCCACCACCGATGTTCTCAAAGTACCACATCCAGGCGTCCTTATTTATCGGTTCTCCAACGGTACCCAGTACCCTCAAGCTGGAAAGATCGTGCTTGTCCGGCCATTTAGTTCCTTGTTTGATGAACATCCTGATAGCAGTTGGTGCCGTATAGAATCCGGTAACTCCTTCGTCCTCTACGATTTCCCAGAGCCGGTCGTATTCGGGATAGTCGGGTGCTCCTTCGTAGACGACCGTGGTAACGCCGTTGAGGAGAGGTCCATAGTTGATATAAGTATGGCCTGTTATCCAGCCCACATCGGCCGTACACCAGAAGATGTCGTCGTCATTTAGGTTAAAGTTCCATTTTGCCGTCAGGTATGCCTGTACGGCGTATCCACCTACGTGGTGCATTACCCCTTTGGGCTTACCGGTTGTTCCGCTCGTGTAAAGGATGAATGCGAGATCGCTGCTATTCATCACTGCCGGTTCGTGCTCGGGGTCGGCGTCTTCCATCAGTTCGTGATACCAGTGGTCTCTACCTTCATGCATTTCAACGTCTTTTCCCGTTCTCTTTACTGTGACGACGTTTTCCACGGGACTTCCCTGTAGGCCCTTGTTGGCGTTCTTCTTCAGGTTCAGCGGTTTTCCTCGCCTGTAGTAACCGTCCGCCGTTACCAGAACTTTTGCATTCGCGTCCTCGAGCCTATCTTTGAGAGAATCAGGACTAAATGCGGAGAAAACAACGCTGTGTGCGGCTCCGACTCGAGCCGTGGCGAGCATTGCTATCAGCGCTTCCGGAATCATCGGCATATATATACCGACTCTATCTCCCTTTTCCACTCCAAATCCTTCCAGAACGTTGGCAAATTTGGAAACCTCTTCTAAAAGTTCGGAGTAAGTCAACCTAACGGTTTCCTGGTCCGTGGGTTCGGGCTCCCAGATTATTGCTTCCTCGTCTCCTTTTCCGTTCTCCACGTGCCTGTCGATCGCGTTGTAGCAGAGGTTAAGCTTGCCACCTACGAACCATTCGTAGTCGTAAGGTTCTTCAGTGTAGACCTCGTCCCACTTCTCGTACCAGTCTATACCTTCTTCCGCGTGTTTTGCCCAGAACCCCTGAGGGTCCTCGAGGGCTTCTTCGTAGATGGACTCGTCCGAGACCCACGCTTTTTCCTTCATTTTCTCCGTAGGCCAAAATACGTCCTCTTTTTCGGGGTCTTCTTTGACCCATTGCTTTGGTTCAGTCAATTTATTACCCTCCTATGGATTTGTTGGTAAATAGTATTTTTAAAGGTGAAATTCTAACTAATTTCCACCTCTTTTACCCTGAATTATAATTATATTGAACTCCAGAATTTTACTCTTCTCCTTTTGTTCCTCCGCCTATCTGAGCTGCAGTACCATTTTGACCGTATCTGAATTTCTCTCTTTTTCCTCAAATCCCATCTTGCGTGCCAGCTGGAGCATTGGTTTGTTTTCTTTTAGAATCGTCGCGTAAATACTTTGTAGGTTTTTGTCCTCGGCTACACCTATTATCGAATCCGACAGTTTCTCGCCTAGACCGAGCCTCTGCCAGGGGTCACCAACGACTACCGCGTATTCTCCGGTATCCTGGTCGGGGCCTATTATCAAACGACCTACGCCTATCATTTTCTTGTCTCCGTTCTCTTCCAGGATACCGATTATAGCCATTTCCCGCCTGTAGTCGATATTCGTGTATCTGGTCATTTCCCTGTGAGAAACTTCCGTCCTCGGGCCAAAGAACCTCTGGCGCCACGTCTTGTCGGAGAAGGAATCAAACAGTTCGAATTCCAACGGTTCGTCCTCCGGTTTTATTGGCCTCAGGGTCACGTTCCTCCCGTCGTCCAGCCTCCACTCTTCCGAGTACTGTCTCGGGTAGGGTTCGATGGCAAGGTGTTCGTGGGTTTTTTCAATTCTCTCGCCTTTGTAGCTATCGTCGAGGATGATCCTGGCATCAAGGGCTTTGAAAGACCCGTCTATTACCGCAAGAGGATTTATGTCGATTTCTTTGATTTCGGGGAAGTCAATTATTAGCTGGGAGAATCTGATTAGTTGCTTTTCCAGTTCCCGAATATCAGCGCCCTCTTTCCCTCTATATCCTTTGAGTAATTTATAAACCTTAGTGTCTTCCATGAGCCTATGAGCCAGGACCTGGTTTAACGGAGGGAATCCGGCTGCAGTGTCTTTGTAAAGTTCTACACCAGTTCCACCACGGCCAAACAGGATCGACGCGCCGAACAGGGGATCCTTCTTTGAACCAAGGATCAGTTCGTAATCGACGTTGGAAAACATCTTCTGGACGGTTACTCCAAGGATCTCGGCAGAAGGCCGATGGTTTCTGGCTCGGGAGACTATCCTTTCGTAGGCCTGCTTTACTTCTTCTTTGCTCCCCAGGTTAAGTTCGACACCACCCACGTCAGTTTTGTGGGTTATGTCGTGAGAATAGACCTTCAAAACGACCGGATAGCCGATTTCATAAGCTTTATTAGCTGCCTGGTTGGCTGTTTCGGCAATTTTGGTTATAGAAGTGGGAATGTCGTAAGTGTTGAGAAATTTCTTCGACTCGACTTCGGTCAGCGTCGACCTCTCGGACCGCAGTACTTTCCTCACCATTGCTTTTAAGTGGTGGTGAGGAGGTTGGTTGTTTACCGGGAGTTCCTCGGGAGTTTCGTAGAGGAGTTCAAGGTTTCGGGCGTAGCGATGCATGTACATGTAGGCACTTATTGCCTGCTCCGGCGTCGGTCTGGTGGGGACGTTCTCCTCTCGTAAGTACTGTCGTCCCTGAGCAACTTCTCCCGCTCCCATAAAAGAGGTAACTATCGGCTTTTCCGTTTCCTTGGAAACTGACGTTACCGCTTCCGCAGCGTCCCTGGCCGTGGCTTCTCCCTGTGGGGCGTATATTACGATTACGCCATCGACTTTTTCGTCCTCCTGACACGTTCTAATTGCGTCTTTGTAACGAGGTGATCCGGCGTCACCCAGTACGTCTACGGGGTTATTTACGCTGGCGTGTTCAGGCAATAGTTCGGTTAGTTCCTGCTTCGTCTCGGGGCTGAGTTCCGCTAACTCGCCGCCGGAATCGAGTATGGCATCCGTCGTCATGATTCCAGGTCCTCCGGCGTTGGTTATCACGGCAATTTTTGCTCCGTCCGGCAGGCTCTGCTTGCTAAGTGTTTCCGAGCTGCTGAAAAGGTCGTCTACGTCGGAGACGCGAGTAACACCCACCCGCTTGAAGGCTGCATCGTATATTTGGTCCTCCCCTGCCAGTGATCCGGTATGAGAGGCCACGGCTTCGGCGCTCTTTGAGTACTTGCCCGCCTTTACTACCAGGATCGGCTTGGTTCTTGCGAATCCCCTTGCCGCGCTCATGAACTTTTCCGCGTGTTTTACCGTTTCCATATACATTATGATGCTATTGGTTTTGGGGTCCTGGCCGAAGTAATCAATTAAATCACCGAAGTCAATGTCCAACATGTTTCCCACGGAAACGAAGGCGCTGAAACCGACTTTTGCTTTAGTCGACCAGTCGAGAATCGCCGAGCCCATAGCACCACTCTGGGATAAGAAAGCTACTTTGCCGGCGGCCGGGTCTTTACGGAGGAACGTAAGGTTCAAGTCCTGGCCGGGCCTGATGGTCCCCAGGCAATTTGGCCCCAGAAGCCTCATTCCGTGTTTTTGCCTGGCGGACTCGAGTTTTTCTTCCAGTTTTTTTCCTTCCTCCCCCGTTTCGCTAAAACCCGCGGAAATTATTATCCCTGCTTCGATTCCCGATTCCCCGCATTCGTCCACTATATCGGGAACTGTCTTGGCCGGCGTGGCTATGATGGCGAGGTCTACTTCGCTGTCAACATCCTTTACGCTGGAGAACGCCTCGATATCCATTACCGTTTCTCTGTTGATGTTGACAGGGTAAATTTCCCCTTCGAAGCCTTCGACGATGTTCTGCATCAAAGTAGCCCCAACGGAGCCCTCTTTTTCACTTGCACCGATAACGGCTAAAGATTCTGGATTGAAAATTTTATCTAGTTTTTCAGCTGGCATCTTACCCCCTCCCGAGCGTAGTATCGGAAATACGCCCACAAGTATAACTGTTATTTACCTTAAATCTTAATTCAGCACGTATTGCTGTTGTCGCAAAAGTAAAATAATGGTCTAAAAAAGAGCTGTATGGTCGGATTAAATACAATAGCCCCCTTATTTTAGCCACTCGCTTTTGTTTCGCAACTTTTTGTTGTTTTCGAGATTCCATAAAAATACTGGCGCATAATTTATATATTGTCGGAACTTATTATAAAGGTCCTGTGGTTTATTTGAAACGGTTAATTATCCGAAAAATTTGTATACGCAAAGTCGTGGTTGTGTTCAATCGAGAATTTTGGTAACTAACTGCTTTTTCAAGGTAGCACTCGAACTTTCTTTTCCCCTTATCGGAGCCTATATTTAATGAGTGAGTCCCGGTTTTTAAATTCAAAATTCAGGAGAAAATTATGGAGTTTGAACTTTATCTTCTAGGTCTTCCCGTGGTCGCAAGCATTATAGGCTATTCGACAAACTGGATAGCCATCAGGATGTTGTTCAGGCCTCTGGAAGAGAAGAAATTTTTTGGCTTCCGGATACCCTTTACCCCCGGCCTTATTCCCAGGAGAAAATCGGATATAGCTGAGAATATTGGCCGGGCTGTAGGGGAACACCTGCTGACACCCGCGGCACTCGAGGCCAGGATTGATTCTCCCGAAGTTAGGGCTGAATTTAAGAAAACGCTAGAAAGCTGGATAACCCGGACCCTGAAGAAAGAGCGAGGTTCTATAAGGGAAATGGTTCCGGAGGATACGGAGTCGGACCTGGATACACTGATAGAAGGGCTCGTTAGAGAAATCCAGGCCGGGATGGAAAACCTGGTGTCCGGGGAACAGCTGGAAAACCTCTTGAAAGAAGTTATCGAGGCCGGGGTCAAGGACCTTTCGGAAAAGAAACTTGGAGAATTAGTAGATCGACTATCCTACGAAGAACTTGCGCTAAAGTTTGAAAAGATACTTTCAGGTCTGGCCGAAAACGATGATCTGGAGGATAATATCCGGGAGTTCTGGGAGGCCAAGATCGCCGAGCTGAAGGATGACGGGAGCTGCGTCGCCGAATACCTGGGAGAAGAGCTTACTGAATTAATCGTCCGGCAGGTAGAAGCCTACCTCCCGTCACTACTCGAGAAGGGTGCGGAGCTTCTTGACCGCCCGAAGCTGCGAACGAGAATAGAGGGACTCGTTGTTGACCTGCTTGACGAAAAAATTCACGGTGAGTTCGAGGAGGACTCGGTCTGGGACCAGATCAAACTTGGGTTCCTTGAAACCCTCGTTCTCCCCAGGGATAAGCTGCGGGCAAAGGTCAAGGATATAATCGAGGACGGAGTCCCGAGGCTGAAAAATTTGCTGTCACAGGAGGAGATGAGGAAGGAGTTGACAAACTCCGCCGTCGACTCCCTGGAAAAGGCTCTTCAAAAAGATCTTTCTGACCTCGGCTGGACCGATAAAGTGGGGATAAAACTTGCTGAAATACTGACGGATTTTTCCGTGACCCTGATAAAAAACGAGCGCGTTCAGTCGCTCGTGCTCGAAGGGCTGATGATCGTGCTGAAAAACTCCGAGCACAGGAAAGTGGGTGAGCTGGTAGAGCTGGACAGGGAAGACGAAAAGGAAGCGCTGGTGAGGGCGATCAGCGGGTACGTGGTCGATTCGTTAAAGTCGGAAAGAGTTCAGGATAAGCTCGTCTCAGTAGTAGAGGGAAAGTTTCACGACTTACAGAGAAAGAAACTGGGAAGGCTTTCTAGGTGGGTTGACCCGGAACTACTTACTCCTTTTGCCGGACCCGTAGTGGGCGAGTTGACGGAAGTAGTGGCCCGGGAAGGTTCAAATATTCTGAGCGCGCTGGACGTAAAGGAGCTTGTCAGGGGTGAAGTTGAGGAGTTTTCGACTCTAAGAGTAGAAAAGTTGATTCTGGATGTTACGGGGAATCAGTTCAGGGCAATTACATGGTTCGGTGCTCTAATAGGTTTCCTGATCGGCCTTTTACAGATTCTCATAATAACCCTCGGAGGGTAAAGATGAAGCCCATTGCTTTTACTCTGGGTCCCTTGACCGTTAGGTGGTATGGAGTTGCCTACGCCGTTGCTCTACTGGTAGGTTTGGGTGTACTTAATCAAGAAGCCAAGAGGAAAGGTTTGGGCCTGGATTTAAACGATTTGATCGATTTCATACTCCTTTCATTTCCTCTGGGGTTAATTGGCGCGCGGATTTACTACGCTTTGTTCCATCTCGATTATTTTCTAAGAGCCCCTGGAGCGTTTTTTGGCTTGGGAGGGGGGAACGGTTTTGGACTCTCCGGATTGGCAATTCACGGAGGGCTGGTCGGCGGATTGGCGGGTTTGCTGATCTTCGTGAAGTGGAAAAGCGTGGAGTTGGGAGAATTCGCTGACGCACTGTCTCCCGCGCTTATTCTGGGCCAGGCTATAGGCCGCGTCGGTAACTTCTTGAATGGAGACGCATTCGGCTACCCCACCGAACTTCCATGGGGGGTAGTCTTCCCGGAGAAAACGGCGGCGGGCGGGAGATTTCCAAATCAGAGCCTCCATCCAACGATGATCTACGAAATGATCCTGGATTTGTTGATATTTGCCTTTTTATGGAAGCTGGGGAAAGGTAAATACAGGCCCGGATTTATCGGGGTTACTTATTTGATAACTTATTCGATCGGCAGATCAATAGTAAGTTTCTTTCGTGCGGGAAGCCTCTGGATCGGACCAATCAGAGCAGCTCACCTGGTCAGTATTTTAATAGTTGCCTGGTCCGGATACTACCTGATCGACAGGAAGCTTTACCTCCCCAGAAGTTAATTAGGCCTCTCGGTCACAGGCTCTGAGAAAGCTGGAAAAGAGCGGGTGGGGATCCTCGAGGCGAGATTTAAATTCGGGATGGAACTGCACGCCGATGTACCACGGGTGGTCTCTAAGCTCTATTACCTCGACAAGCTGGCCGTCCAGCGAGGTTGCAGCCAGTTCCATGCCCGCTTCTTCGAAGGTTTCCCTGTAATCGTTGTTGAATTCGTACCTATGTCTGTGCCGTTCTTCTATCGTATTTCTTCCGTATATCTCTTCTGACCTCGTTCCATTTTTTATAGTAGTTTCGTAGCTACCGAGCCGCATTGTTCCGCCCTTCTTTTCGATATCGATCTGTTCCGGCATCAGGTCTATTACGAGATCGGATGCTTCGGGTGCGAATTCGGTACTGTTGGCCTCCTCCATTCCTATGACGTTTCGGGCAAACTCGATAGTTGCTACCTGCATGCCGAGACATATTCCAAATAGAGGTACGTCGTTCTCTCGGGCAATCTTGGCCGTGGCTATTTTACCTTCCACGCCACGTTCACCGAAACCGGGAGGAATAACTACTCCGTCTACTTCCTCCATGTGGTCGCCGAGTTCGTCCCGTTCCAGATCTTCGGAGGAGAACCAGGAAAATTCAGGTTTTATACCTGTTTCCGCTGCCCCGTGCTGGAAGGCTTCAGTTATACTAATGTAGGCGTCTTCCAGTTCGGTATACTTTCCGAACATTCCTATCGTCACCTTTTTATCGGGGTTTTTAATCCGTTCAACCCTGGAAGACCAGCTTGATAGGTTCTGGTCCCGTTTGGGCAAGCTCAATTTTTCCAGGACCCTTTCGTCGAGCTCTTCGTCCGCCATTGCCAGCGGAACTTCGTAGATAATGTCGAGGTTGCGGCCCTCTATAACGTTTTGCTTTGGAACGTCACAGAAAAGTCCAATTTTTTCCCGGACCGATTGAGGCAGGGGCCGGTCGCACCTGGCCACTATAATGTCGGGAGTTATTCCTATCCCCCTTAATTCTTTTACGCTGTGCTGGGTCGGTTTCGTCTTTAGTTCCTTGGATGTTTTTAGATATGGCACCAGGGTTAAATGAATGAATGAAACGTTCTCCGGAGGAATTTCGTCCTTCATCTGTCTCAACGCTTCGAGGAAGGGCAAACTCTCTATGTCTCCGACCGTACCACCGATCTCCGTGATAATCAGGTCCGAGTCGGAGTCCCGGAGGGGTTCGTTTATATCTCTTTTAATTTCGTCCGTGATGTGAGGAATTATCTGAACCGTCTTGCCCAGATATTCCCCCTTACGTTCCTTTTCCATAACCGAAGAATAGACCTTTCCGGTAGTGACGTTATTTACTCCGGACAGGTCTTCGTTTATGAACCGTTCGTAATGGCCCAGGTCGAGATCGGTTTCGGCTCCGTCGTCGGTTACGAAGACCTCGCCGTGTTGATAAGGATTCATCGTTCCGGCGTCGACGTTGAGGTACGGGTCGACCTTCTGCAGTGTAGGCCTGTATCCCCGGGACTTCAAGAGAAGTCCGAGCGAAGCAGCTATTATACCCTTCCCGAGACCGGAAAGTACCCCTCCAGTGACAAAGATGTACTTCTTTTCGGACCTGTCGAAGTTATCGCTCATTATATCAGCTTCCATTTAACTTGGGTGAACGGAAATTTTTGTTGACCTGGACTAATTTGAAATAAACAAAATTAACTTTACGTTAATTAAGCCGTTCGGCCAAACTGCAGTTCCCGGATTACTTGGGGTAAGAGTTAATCGCAGTAAATATCGGACAATAATTCTTTATGCAGGTCGAAGGAAGACTTTCCGTAAAGCACCAGCCGGACGAGTTCTGGTTGAGAATGATTGGATAAAAAGTCGATTATCGTGTTAATTGCTATTTTTCCGGCTTCTCGTTCGGGATAACCAAATGCTCCTGTACTTAGAGAGGGGAAAGATACGCTTTCGAGCCCGTTTTCCCGGGCTAGTTCCAGGCTATTTCGGTAGGAAGACTCCAGTAGTTTGGGATCCTCGGGAGAGTTACTGTAGACGGGTCCCACTGTATGGATAACGTAGTTTGCGGGTAGCTCGTACCCCTTCGTTATCTTGGCCTCCCCGGTTTCGCATCCACCGAGACCCTTACATTCCTCCCAGAGTTTATCTCCCGCGGCGCGGTGTATGGCTCCAGCTACTCCGCCCCCGGGAGCTAGTTTTTTGTTGGCCGCGTTTACCACTGCTTCCGTTTCCTGTTTTGTTATGTCCCCTCTAACCAATTCAAACTTTGAACTTTCTACCGATCTTATAACTCGCCCGCCGTCGGTTTCAGTCATATTTATCCCGATCGATGATTAATACTGGTTTCTGCTCCTTTCCTTGAGCTCCTTTTCGATCCGCCTCTGTTGATCCTTTTCTTTTATCTTCTGGCGCTTGTCGTACTCCTTTCTGCCTTCTCCCAGTCCTAGTTTTACCTTTGCATAACCACTCTTGAAGTAGATTTCCACGGGAATAAGAGAGTACCCTTTCTGCTGTGTCTTGCCTATCAACCTCTTGATCTCGGGCTTTCTCAACAGAAGTTTTCTCTTCCGCCTTGGTTCGTGGTTTTCTCTGTTTCCCTCTTCGTATCGGGCTATGTGGACACTGTGGAGAAAGGCTTCTCCGTCGGTAATTTTTGCGTATCCGTCCTTCAGGCTACACCTACCGGCCCTGAGACTTTTTACTTCGGTGCCCTTGAGGACGATGCCCGCCTCGTAGAACTCCTCAAAGTCGAAATTCCTGTATGCACGCTTGTTTCTCGCAACTGTCTTTCCCATGGGAACTTCAACCCCTTAGAAAAATGGAAAGAAGTGATCTGGTCCTATTGGATTGACTTACTTCGAAACACAAAAATCCCGAAGCTTTCGAGTACCTCCGTAAAACCTGTGAATCCTAAGTTAGTGGTTCCAAAAATTAATTTCCGAACCGGAGGAGGGTAACTTGGTATCTATATCTATTCCTCTTCTTCCTCTACCTTTAAAATTTGCTCCCCTTTGTAATAGCCACAGCTGGCACAGACGCGGTGAGGGAGCTTTAACTCGTGACAATGGGGGCATTCCGTGGCAGTAGGATCAACTACTGGCTTGTTTCCCGCGTGTCTGGACCTTTTCTTCGATCTCGATGTCCTGAACTTTGGTACTGCCATATTTCCTCCTCGTGTTCTGTATTCTCAAATCTCCCCTGATTTTAATGTAGGGCTGGTGGCTTTTCAACTTTCAACCAGGAACGTGATTGGCCCGTCGTTGGTCAACTCGACTTTCATGTGACTTCCAAATTTCCCGGACTCAACCTTGGTTTCTAGCGTTTCTTTAAGTCCTTCAACAAAGTTTTCGTAGAGTAATTTTGCCTCTTCGTAGTCTCCCGCCCGGGAGAAACCGGGCCTGCGGCCCGAACTAACGTCGGCGTAGAGCGTGAACTGAGAAACCACAAGAATTTCTCCTCTTATATCCTTAATCGAGAGGTTCATCTTTCCTTCCTCGTCTGGAAATATCCTGAGGTCGACTACTTTCTGGAGTAATTCCTCTAACTGAGTCCGGCCGTCGTCTTGTTTAACTCCCAAAAATATTACCATCCCATAGTCGATTGAACCTTCTACTTCTCCATCTACCTTTACTCTGGC
>JAGXKX010000038.1 GCA_018335015.1 Candidatus Bipolaricaulota bacterium | reverse complement strand
AAGAAGAAAGGGTGGAGAGCGAGCCGAGATCCGATGTTCAGCTTTGCTGAAGGATCAATTTCCCCGCTGGGGAAATTGATCCCTGGTTTTATCGAAAAGTTTCCAAAGCGAGCTTTTACGGGTAAAACCCTACACTTTCTTTTTAAATGTTGGATCAACCTAACTCAATACGTTTTTCTCTTCAATCTGTCCTTCGACCATGTAGTAGTCGCGGTGAGCCAGCTTCGCAGCCATCCCCAAGTTCTGCTCTACAAACAGCACGGAGACTCCGGTACGGTAAATTTCCCTCACTTTATCGGAAAACTCGAGAGCAATCTTCCGGGCTAGACCGAGGGAAAATTCATCCAGTAGCAGCAGCTCCGGGTTGACCATCAACGACTTCGCCAGAGCCAGCATATGTCGCTCGCCTCCGCTCAATTTAGCTGCTTGCTGGTCATTTCTACCCTCAAGAACGGGGAAAAGTTGGTAAGCAACATGAACCCCCCGGGAAGTTTCTTCGGGATAGAGGTATTTCCCCATTTCCAGATTCTCCTTCACGGTCATTTTCGGAAAAATACTCATTTCGGAAGGACAGTAGCTAAGCCCTTCCCGGGTCCGCTCGTGTGGTGGCATCCCCTGGAGATCGCGGTCGCCAAAAACAAGCCTTTTCGCACTCGATTCTTCAAGGCCAGCAAGTGACCGTAACGTCATCGTCTTTCCCGAACCGTTCTCCCCAACGATAGCAACGATTTCCTCCTTTTCAACGTGAAAGTCCAAATTTTTTAACACCCAGTGGAGGTTAATCTTCAACTCCAGCCCCTCGACCTCGAGTAAATTAGTCATTTGGGATGGTCACCTTTCCGCTTTCCATATAAACCAATCTGTCGGAGACGTTGGTAACGGAAGCAATGTCGTGTTCTACGAGGATAACCGTGAGCCCCGCGTCTCTCAAAGTACTCAGCAATCCGGCGAGTTCCTGGAGATCGCTGGCGTGAGTCCCGCTAAAGGGCTCATCCAGCAGCAGCAATTTTGGATCAGTAGCTATAGCAATTGCCAGTTCAAGTCTCTGCCTGTAGCCATAAGACAGATTGCAGGCCAGGGTTTCTCCGTAATCCCCCAGATTAGTAACCTCCAGAATCCACTTGAGAGGGGATCCACTTCCTTTAAAAGCACCTCCAGAATCGCTAGACAGGGAATCAAATAGGTTTCTATCTCTGGCCGGGTACCTCCCGGTAAGCACGTTCTCCCGGACCGTCAACCCCGGGAAAACCCTGCTTTCCTGGAAAGTCCGAGTAATACCGGCCTGAACTCTCCTGGTAACGGACCAGCCAGTAATATCGTATTCCTCGAAATAAACTTCGCCGGAAGAGGGAGAAATAAAACCACTGATCATGTTAAACAAAGTCGTCTTGCCAGCACCGTTCGGCCCGGCAAGGCCAATTACCGTGCCTCTTTCAACTTCGAGATCGACGTCCGAAACGGCCTGTAATCCGTCAAATTTCCGGCTCAAGCCTCTAAGTTCGAGTATTTTATTCATGGGAACTTTTCTCTCCGTCGGCTTCGTATTCAACAGTATCCCCGGACTTCCCAGAACCCGCCGTTTCCACAAACCCCCGGGGCAGCACTTTTGCAAGACCTTTCCGCAAGATTCCGGCGATTCCTTCGGGAAAGTAGAGCAAAGTCAATATTAGTATCCCGCTGAAAACCAGTTGGGCCAGATAAGAACTCAGCGGTCGGGTGAATTCCTCAACCACGGTCAAACTTATAGAACCAAAAACAGGGCCGAGCAGACTCCCCAGTCCGCCAATCCTGTTCATCATCAGGAACCTGAAGGAAGTAACGAAGTTGAACAGTTCCGGGTGAAGGAACGCGACGTAATGCCCGTAGAGCGAACCAGCCAGCCCGGCAATTCCCGCACTGATACTAAACGCGAGTATTTTATACCTTCTGGTCGGTATTCCAATTGACTTCGCGAGCCCTTCGTCTTCCCTTATTGCCTTTATAGAACGACCAAACCAGGTTTTCAGAGCAAGGTATTTAACCGCCAGAACCAAACCCAGCACGGTAACCACCAGGAGATAATACGCCTCTTTGTTCCCAAACGGATTGAAGCCCTGGGTTCCAATACCGGGAAAGGACAGAGATAAAATCGGTACACCGGATAATCCGCTGGGTCCACCCGTAACGGAATCCAGGTTCGTAAACAGAATGGTAAAGATAATCGTTGAAATAAAAGTAAAAGAAGTCCAGTGCCTGCCGGTCCTTACTCCAATTGACCCCACTAAAAACCCGATAAGTCCACCAAAAACTATCCCGCTGGCCAGTCCCAGCAAGACCGAACCGCTAAAATTGGTGGTCAGTACCGCTGACGCGTAAGCCCCCACGCCGAAGAATCCGCCCTGAGCCAGAGACGGTGAACCAACGTATCCATACAGCAGATCAAGGCTGGTTACCGCGATAGAAGCCGTACCAATGGCTACCGCGAGGTGAAGCAGATAGGAAGGAAGATTCAACAACACGGGTAATATCAGCAATACCAGACTGAGAGGAGCGGCAACCCAGAGGTACTTTTTTAACGGGGTCAGATTAAATTTAATCCGGGACGATAGGTTTCGTCTGATCCGACTCACTTCTTCCGGACCGAGGACTTCAGGTCTGATTAACGTAACTATAATCAGCAGAACGAACGGAATTAAATTGCTGAATTCGCCCAGGAAGTAGGCTGATGTCAGAGACTCGGCAATTCCTATCATTCCGGCCAGAGCAAGGACCCCCGGTATAGATCCCATCGAAATCTTCGATATCACGAACGCCTTCAGTACCGGCATGCGCCCGGTAAACGGAGTAAAGGTATATACGGGAGCGGTCAAGAATCCCGCCAGACCGGCCAGAGACCCAGCGACAATGAAGGCGACAGCCGCAGTAGTGGTAAAATCCACCCCTACAAGGGAAGCGGCCTCCTGGTTTTGAGATACTGCTCGAAGTCCTTTTCCCCATCTCGTCCTTCGCAACAAATACCAAACCAGGATGGCCAGACACCCGGTAGAGATAATGACGAAGAGCTTATGGGAAAAAATCGAAGCCGGTCCGATTTCAATCATCCGGGGGAGGAACGGTGATGAAACAGTCTTTGCCCTCTCTCCATAAAGCATGGCGACCAGACTCTGAACGATAATCAACAAACTGACCGCTCCCAGAAAAGTCGGGGCTATCCCGTACTTTCGAAGTTTCCGATAAACGAAAGTTCCAAGAAAATAACTGAGTAAGGCAGTCAGAGGGACTACGAAGACCGGGGCAAGAAAATAATTAAACCCCAGATCAGTTACCACTGTATACGTTAGGTAAGCACCAACTGTGAACAAACCACCCTGGGCAACATCCCCTATATCCAGTACCCCGAATATTATGGAAACACCTAGGGCGAGGAGTCCGTAATAACTCCCCAGAAACAGGCCGTCCAGGATAAACTTCGGGAGTATGCCCCACTTAATCATTCAAATGACTATCAGGAGCAAAGTTTGCCGATCAATTCTTCGCCGTAACCCCGATCCTTCACCAGGTAGCGCTCATTATCTTCAAACGTGGCGACACCCAGTCTTATGTCGAACTGGCCGCAGCTTAAAAAGCCGTAGTTACCGTAAGGGGTTTTTACCGGGGGCCCTGAACTATCCGAACCAGTCGGCGGCAACAGGTATTTCATCGTCTCTTCCGGTAATTCTTCAGAGCGATCGAGCGACAGAACAGCTTCTTTGCTTCCTTCTTCCACCAACCCTTCTATCGCTTGCTTTACGATGTAGACACTTCCCCATCCCCAGCTAGCCGAAGGTGGCGAGTCAGGTGGATGGCCGAATTCGTCGACGAAAGCCGATTCCATCTCGGTTGCCTGGGCAGGAGGTTGAGACCTTTCAAATTCCCTTCCGTAGTCCTTATTTTCGTAATGCCAGGCATAGATAACTCCGTCCCCGATACCTTTTTCCGCCACCTGTCGTTCGAAATCTACCGATCCATTTGGTGTCTGCCCGGTGTAATAACCAAACTCCTTCGGGTCTATTCCTCGTCGGTCGTACTCCCGGGCAACCGAAATAAGAGCTGCAGGAATCCCGGTTCCAACGATTACTCCATCGGCCGATGAATTTACCGCCTTCGTGACAAGAGTTGAGAAATCACCGCTAAATGGGGTGTAGGTTTCGACTCCTACCAGCTCACCGGCGGGTACCCTTTTTAATTGATGCCGAACTACTTTCTCAAAACTCTCACCCTGCTGATTATTAGGAGCAAGTAAATAAAGTTTTTCGTCTTTTCTTTGCTCCACGGCGTATTTGAGTACCGGAGCCATTTCTAACTTAACCTGAGTCCCGTACCTGATTGAAAGAGGATATTCCTCGTGCCGCTCGGTAAAGCCAGGCACCGTACCGAAAAATACCTGGGGTATTCCCGCTGCTCCCAGTATTGACTGGGTTGCCATACCGTGGGTACCAATCAATGGTCCAAATACAAAACTAATATCGTCACGATTGGCAAGTCGACGAGCAGCTTTTGAGGCCCCAGTCTGGGAGGTCTCGCCGTCCTCCACGACTAGATTTAACTTAACCTCTCCTCCAATTCCTCCTTTATCATTTATCTTTTCAACAGCCAGTTGGGCACCGTCCCTTATCGTCTTTCCCACCGGGGCGTTCGGACCCGTTAGCGAAAATATCCCCCCTACATTGATACTGTGTTGTTTTGCCTTACTTTCTAATGAACCGAGAATTGGAAGTGAAAGCGTGGCCAGCGCCCCTCCGGCGACCCGAAGAAAGTTCCTTCTAGTCAAACTCTCGTGATCTGCCCAGTAACCGTCGGTTTTCAAATCGATCCCTCCTAAATATTCTTACTCAACCTTAAAGGCGTAACGAAAGTGGTAACCCTCCGGATGAGAATCCCAATTCAGAAAAGGTAACCTGTAAATGAACGGAATTTCGAACGCTTCCTTCGCGAAATTCCGTTGTTTTTGGATCGTGGGATAAATGTCGATAAAATGCCAGCCAGGACCCCCCGTGGCCCTTAGCTTGGCTTCAATTATTCCGGGAATATCTCCGCCACAGGCATAACCAATATAGGAGTTATCGTACACGATGGTGACCTGATTCCAGATTTCGTTCCACCCGACCCCCTGTGCGTTGATCGTTATCTGGCTCCCAACCGGGCCCGAGTCCCGAGAGAGTTCTTCGAACTCGGGTAAAACGATTGCCGACGTAGTTGCTACTTTTTCTCCGTCAATCATAGCGTGAATTGGATGGGGTCCTCCCTGCACGGTTTCGGGCGCGGGTTTCATTTCCGCTCTGAACTTTCCCCCTGAATCAACCGTAGTGTTAACTTTTTCGGCAGTTACTTCCTTAAATCTCTCCTCCCGCATATTGCTCCCCTCCAGTTCGGGCCATACAAGCTCTACCTTCGAGCCCGGGGGGAATCCGGAACCAATTACTTCCAGAGACCCACGGACCGGGATAGCTCTGTGGCTGGTGGTAATCTTAGGACCTTCGTCATCGGGAAGAGTGACGTCGTCCCTCGCCCTTCTGGAAGGAGCCTGGTCCCCGATTGGAGCGGGTAACTGGGGCTCTCCTTCGGTCAATTCAAAAGTCCAGGACAGTTCGGGCGTTCCGGGCAAAGATAAGAGTCCGATATGGGTCTGACGGTAGGAATGGGCGTTGGCAAACTGACATCTCTCCACGTCAATAACGTGAGTTCCAGGTTGTCCCGTTGCCGGAATCGTTACTTCCGCCGTTCCTCTCTGTGTAACCGGACTAATTAACCCGGTGTAGCTGTTATCGTAGTAAATGTGGTATGGCGGAGTATCGACCGATTCAGCTATGGGAAGAGGTAACCCGTGTGCGGTTACGGTTATCGGAGAGCCAAGAGGTCCGGAATCGGGAGAAACGTCGAAACTCGGAACGACCAGGATCCCAACTTTGTTAATCCGTCTCTCGTCATCTATGAGATAGATATCGTGAAGGCCCCCGTAATCTTCAGGTATCTCCACATCTACGGCAAATTCCCCCTCGGGATCGGTCTCTACTGAAGCGAGTATTTCCTGTCTCTCCCTGTGGTTTATCCCGAAAAACTTCTGCCAGAGAACTCCATCCTTATTCGTTTCAATATCCCATTCGGTTTCATGTGATCGCCAGAGTAGTTGAAACTCTCTCTTTTCCGGAAGACCCACTCCGGAAATCTTCACTTCGTCACCCACTTGAGCTTCCTCGGATTCACACTGGAGCTCACCCTGAAAACCTGCTTCGGGAGTCGGCATCTTTCTGAGGTTTCTAATGATCCCGCCAGCTTCACCCTGTCCTTTAGCCATTTTCCCTCCTTTCAAAGAAATAAATAAGGGGGCCAGAGACTGACCCCCTTATTCTACTAAATATGTATACCTTCAGTAAAACTTATTTTTCTTCGATCGTCAGGACGTGCGGGAAGGTATCCACGGTCTTGTCACCAAACATCTCCAGAGTCCCGGTCCTTCCTTCGTCGTCTTCGGCCATGATTTTGTAGGTCATCTTCCCGGTGGGAACGCCCGGAGAAATCTTCCAGCTGCCTCCCCAGTAATAGATTTTCGGACTTTCGTCGGGCGGGTGTTCGCTATGGTGCATATCGACTGTGTCTCCGTTTTCCAGTTCGACTTGTACTTTCATACCTCTGTCCATAAGCTCTTTGTGGTCGTTTAACTTCTCACCGGTGCTACCGCTAAACAGGACTGCATGCCAGACTATCTGTTCCCCTTTCTTAAACGTACTTGTCAGCTGACAAGGTGGTCCTACGGAGCCAGCACTGCCTTTAACTACCTCAGAGACTATTACGTAATCCTGACCGTTATGGGCTGCGGCTTCCAAATTGGTCGCTACTGAGGAACTAAAGAGAACTCCTCCAACCGCTGCTGCGGCGCCTTTTATAAAGTCCCTGCGGTTCAAGTTATCCAGGATACTTCCTTCTTCCGTCTCCTCAACTTCTTTGATTTCTTCGGTCATATTTTTATACCTCCGTGTAATGTGGATTAATGGTCTGCGTTAAGTCTTTTCAATACTCGCGATCCAATTCAGAATCGGGGCGATCACCTCCAGCCGGAAAGGAAAACAATTTAGGCTTTAATCAATATATCGGATCCGAAAACCGCCTTTAAATCCCTGACTGTCCTTCTCGCCTGTTCGCTCAACCCGGGATCATCGTATTTATGAGGATAAAGCTCCGCAAAATCCGAACGAGTCGGATTACCTATTTGCTCCACAAGTTGGTTCCTAAGGCTACTGTATTGCGGACGCATTTCTTCCAGGATCTCCTCGTCTTCCTGCCACTCGTACAGTTCCGGGTCTTCCTGGCCGTAGAGGTACGAGCTTTCAGCCTTCACTCTATTCTGGTGTCGCTTCTCCTGGATAACGGGATGATTGTCGATGACTATGTCCTGAATCCACTCGCTGACCTTCTTCCAGGTTTTTGCCCTGTCCGGACCATGGACCCTCAAGCCTCCGTCATCTTCTCCGTCTTCTCCTAGCAACCGAACATCGGGCAATTCAATTTCTTTTTCTTCTCCCTCTTCACCTTTACTCATCACTATCAAACGGGGTTTTAGGACTTCGACGACGGGCAAACCGTCAAACTCTTCCTCATTTGCCTGATCCTGACTCCGGACAACTATTTCAACGACGCGTCTCTCTTCCGTTTTCACATTACCTCTATCAGAGTAAAGTTAAAATTTTAGGCTTAACCCGGTTTTTTGTTTCTCAGTAGAACGAAAACGAACGAAAATTATTAATCTTCCGAGTGCAATAACAATTGTAATTATTATAACAATCTTAATATTCATTTCAACGCCTCCGGTTAAACCCGGGGACACGGCGATTTTTCAAAACACACATACGTTTTTCCACCCCTTCCAGTAATAGTTCAGCCCAGGTTAGGACCGGTAAATTAATGACCAAAATACTTGTGAAAACACTCACTCATCACTTAGCATGATAGGGAAGCGGAATTAGTATATTATCGAGCTTCGTCTCCATGATACCTTTAGCTTCGATGAATCACAAATACTGTTACTTTTCTTTAAATAGGTGATCTACGATCCAATGACGAAAGAACAGGTCGAAGAAAAATTTAACGGCGAACGGGCGAAGATGACCCCGAAACAGCCCTGTGAGGTTGCTCTCTGGCACATATTGCCCTGTATAAGGGCGTGTTTGGCCAGGGAATTAGTCGAAAAGGACTTTACTCAACAAAAAGTCGCGGATATTCTCGGGATTACCCAAGCCGCAGTTTCCCAGTATATCGGGGAGAAGCGGGGTAACTTCAGGACCAAGGATAATCCAGCCTACCAGTTGATCGAGGAGCTCGCTGAGGACCTGGAAAAGGGCGCTGTGAACGATATTTCAAAAAGAATCTGTCAGATTTGTAGCCAGGTTCAAAACAATCCCCAGTTACTCAGATCCTGCGGCGTGCCCGACAGCAAAGCGGACAGGTTAAATATCTGCTAGCCCTACCACGAAAAAGGTGAACTGGAATTCGCCAGGATACATAAAGAACGATCCGTGCTCCGTCCAGTTTGCTATTTGATCCAGCGTTAGACTTAATTAATGCTCCAAAAATCGATCAAAAAATATATAGGTTCTAGCCCCAATGACATTCTAAATATTCAGGAAGCGATAATTAGTTGTTGACAAGTTACGCTCTAATAAATATAATAACTTAAACCTTTACAGGAGCAATAATGGAAAATACAAAGTTACAACCGGAGGTGAGATTGGCAAGTTCCCGCTACAATACGGATAATCGTATTTCCTGGCCTTGGTTAAACTAGAGTTTAGGGTTTTGCGGAAAGAACGATGCAAACTCTAAACCAGCTAATACTATGGGTGGTTTCCCATAGTTTTTTTATTTTTAAGCAAAGTATCCATTCAAGAAATAACACGGAGGTACAATATGCAGCAAAATTACGACAGATTACAGAGTGATCGAGTTTGGCTCGCCCGAAGCTAAAGACCCCAGCAACTCTTACCGCCTTTTAGACGGTTTCCTTACCCACAATCAATCTCCCACACTCAAGCAGCTGGAATGGGAGATCGCCGACCCCTTCGAAATCTACAACCGGATATATCCGCAATTTGAGACAAGCTTTATTCTGGAAAGTTCGGCCGGCCCGGAAGAGCTCGCCGAATATACTTTTATAGGTTTCGATCCTGAGGCAATTCTTACTTTATCCGAAGGTACTTTTAAAGAAAACGGCGAAACAGTTCTGGAGACAACGGACCCGGTCCCACATTTAAAAGAACTGGGTAGGCGTCTGGGGGGGCTTGCCCCTGAGGGTTTTACCAGGTACCTGGGCGGTCTGGTCGGCTATACTGGTTACGATTTTGTAAGGTACCTGGAGAAACTTCCAGGTTCATCCGGTGAGAAGAAATTTCCAGATCTCCAGATGGGTCTATTTACCGACGGAATATTACATAGCAGAGATAAAGATTCCCTGTCCTACTTTTCTTACGGAAAAGACCGGTCTTCGGAACTAAAAGAAGTAATTCACGCCCCGGATAACGACCGAGGATCGGACTTTCGAATAAGCAATCTGGAGTCGGATCTTAGCCGGTCTGATTTCAGTTCAAGCGTGACCAACGCCAAGGACTACATTTACTCCGGTGACATCTACCAGACCGTTCTCTCGCGAGAACTTTCGGGGAAATTTGAAGGCGATCAGCTCCACGCATACGGCAAGCTGAGAAAAATAAACCCTTCTCCTTACATGTATCACCTGAAATTTGGAGCCAGACGCGTAATTGGCTCCAGTCCGGAAGAACTCGTCTCCGTCACCAACGGCGAAATTAGTACCTATCCAATAGCGGGCACCCGCCCTTTAGGTAATACCCCACAAGAAAGAGAAAAACTACGAACGGACATGATTACGGACGATAAGGAGCGAGCTGAGCACAATATGTTGGTCGACCTGGCTCGAAACGACGTCGGAAGGGTGTCGAAATACGGCACGGTGGACGTCCCGGAATACATGAAAGTCAAGAAATTTAGTCACGTCCAGCATATCGTCTCGAAAGTTACAGGAAAATTACCCGAAGATAAGACCCCTTTTGATGCTTTCGCAGCTCTTTTTCCCGCGGGGACGGTCTCGGGAGCGCCGAAAGTAAGAGCTATGGAGTTGATAGACGAACTTGAAATAACTCCCAGGGGACCGTACGCCGGTGCGGTCGGCTACATTTCTTTTACGGGCGATTTAGATTCCTGCATAACGATTCGGAGTCTCTTCACCAAAGGGAATCAAATCTCCCTCAGAGCAGGTGCGGGGATAGTCGCGGGTTCCGATCCGAGAAAGGAATGGGAAGAAATCAACCACAAACTGGGAGCACTCAGGGACGCTGTTTCTCCGGGAGGTGGAGGAAGTGAAGACAACTAGTGCCAAAAAGGGAAGGATAGTGGTGATCGATAACTACGACTCGTTTACTTATAACCTTGTGCAATATTTAGGAGAACTTGATCGCGACCCTCTGGTATTTCGAAACGACGAGATCGGACTGGGTGAACTAAGGGAGTTACTTCCGACCTCACTGGTGATTTCTCCCGGCCCGGGAACTCCCGAGGACTCTCGTTACTTCGGGCTATCCCTTACCGTCTTGGAGGAGCTGTCTCCCCGAATTCCTACTCTCGGCGTCTGCCTCGGCCATCAGGGTGTAGCAGCAGCCTTTGGAGGAGAAATAGTCGGCGCTCGAAGACTCTTCCACGGTAAAACCAGCCAAATTCGGCACGATCAGGACGGTATCTTCACCGGAATCCCCGACCCTTTCCCGGCAGCAAGGTACCACTCGCTGGTCATCGATTCAGATTCTCTTCCCGATGAACTGGAAGTGACAGCCTGGGGACCGGACGACCAAATAATGGGAATTCGCCACGAGGAGTACCCGATTTACGGGGTACAGTTCCACCCGGAATCCATCCTTACTCAAAACGGAAAAGACTTGCTTAAAAATTTTCTGGACCTTTCCAAGAGGTGAATCTTATGACTCAAATCAAAGAAGCGATAGAACACGTGACCGACCGGAAAGACCTCAATCCGGACCTCGCCCAGGGTGCGATGGACGAATTGATGAGCGGAGAAAGTTCAGAGACAAATATCGGAGCGTTGCTCGCAGGATTAAAATCCAAAGGAGTTTCGGTCGAGGAAATCGCGGCTTTTGCAAACGTAATGAGGAAAAAGAGTATCAAAATAAACCCGGAATTGGACGAGGACCTGGTAGATATGTGCGGTACGGGCGGCTCGACAGTCAAGACATTTAATATATCCACCATCAGCGCATTCGTAGTCGCCGGAGCGGGGTTTTCCGTGGCCAAGCACGGCAACAGGTCAAATACCAGCCAGAGTGGCAGTGCCGACCTGCTGGAAGCTCTTGGAGTCGATCTTGACGCAAAACCAGAACAGGTGAAAAAAGCAATTGAAGAAGTGGGTATCGGATTCCTTTATGCGCCCAACCTGCATCCCGCGATGAAACACGCGGCAAAGCCGAGAAAAGACCTTGGAATAAGAACGGTATTTAATATACTCGGGCCACTAACTAACCCGGCCTCCGCCTCCCGTCAGCTGCTAGGGGTTTACGACCGGGAACTTGTGGAAAAGTTTCCGTCCGTATTGGACAAACTCGGTGTAAGCCGCGCGCTCGTCGTTCACGGGCTAGCGGGCATTGACGAAATTTCTACTCTGGGAGAGACGTACGTGGGTGAGCTAACTAACGGAAAAATAAATCATTACACCGTCCATCCCCGTGATTTCGGCCTGCCGGTGGCGGACCCGGAAAATATAGGTGACCTATCGCCAGCGGCAAGCGCCGGTCTTGCAATAGGTATCATGACCGGCGAAATAGACGGTCCGCCACGGGACATAGTTATATTAAACGCCGGTGCCGGAATTTACGTAGCGGGGGGCGGAAATTCTCTGCGTGAAGGACTGGAACTTGCCCGGCAATCGATAGACTCCGGCGAAGCCTACAGGAAGGCCAGGAAACTGGTTAAGGAAACAGGTACCCTGGACGACCTCATCGAGGTAGAAAAAACTCTGCCTCAGGAAGTACCGTTATGAGAGACGTACTCGACGAACTATCGGGATCCGCTCTCAACCGGGTAAATTTGGGGTTTTACGATATTGATCCCGGCGAAGTCAAGGAACGAAACACAGTTTCTTTTAGGCGGTGCATAAAGGCCCAAACATCTGCTCCAGTTATCGGGGAGATAAAACCGGGCTCGCCGTCTCAGGGAAAAATATTTGGAGACGAATTCGATCCGGTAAAGTTGGGCAGGAATTATGCTAACGGGGGAGTCACTGGCTTTTCCGTCCTAACGGATCCCGATCATTTTTACGGCTCACTGGACAACCTGAAAAAGGTAGCGAAGCTTGACGGGCCTGTATTAATGAAAGATTTTATAGTCGATTACTCTCAGGTCGATGCCGGGAAGGCCCTGGGAGCGGACGCAGTATTGTTTATTTACAGGCTATTTACCCGGGGAATCCCCGGTTTTAGCCTCGAAGACGGAATTAAATACGCTCACCAGCAGGGCCTGGAGGTACTGCTGGAGATAAACGATGAGGCGGAGTACGAATCGGCTCTGAAAACCGATACCGACATGATCGGGATCAACAACAGGGATCTACGAAGCCTGGAAGTCGACCTCTCGACTACGAGAAGTATCCTATCCAGTGCGGGTAAGGACCGAATAGTCTGGGCCATGAGCGGGATATCCGATCGATCCGATATCAATTATTTAAGAGAGGCGGGCGCGGACGTCTTCCTCGTTGGAACTTCTCTAGTAAAAGCTGAGGACACGAAAAAAAATCTCCAAAAACTGCGCGGTGTCTTCGATGGTTAAGGTAAAGATATGTGGCAATCAAACCAGCGACGATTTAAAGGTAACTGCGAAGGCTGATGCAGTCGGATTTATCGTGGCCACGCCCGAATCGCCGAGAAATATCGAGCCGAAAACCGCGTCCCGACTGGTAAAAGAGACGCCTCCATTCACCAGCACAGTAATGGTAACGACGGTAGTGGAGCCAAAAGTCTTGTGTGAACTAGTTGTAAAGGTAGAGCCGGATTACCTCCAGCTACACTCGACCTTAACCCTGAGCCGGACCAAAGAAATAGCCCGTTCTATGCCAAACGCTACGGGAATTATTGCGCTGATAACCGTGAAAGAAAACTTGGATGATTTAAAGAATCGGGCTCTGAAACTTGCAAATTCACCGGTAGACGCATTACTGCTGGACAGCAAGTCGGAAGGCCGGACCGGAGGAACTGGCCATGTTCATGACTGGAATATCAGCCGTACGATACGAGATACTGTCCATCCGGCTCCCGTAATTCTGGCCGGCGGACTCGATCCTGAAAACGTCGGAAAGGCGATATGTAAGGTACGCCCTTACGCCGTGGACGTCGCAACGGGCGTGGAAAAAGACGAGGATAAATCGGATCAAAAGGTGGAACGTTTTATGGAAGAGGTGAATGACAGTGAAGTTAAGTCAGTACCCTGAGTCGGGAAAATTCGGGACTTTCGGCGGACGATACGTGCCAGAAATACTTTACCCGGCCCTCGAGGAACTCGAACGGGCTTACGAGGAATACAGGGAGGACGGGGACTTTAAAGAAGAGCTTCGGACCTATAACCGGGATTACGGCGGGCGACCCTCTCCTCTCTACTACGCCGAGGGGTTAACGGAGCTCGCCGGGGGGGCGAAAATATATCTGAAACGGGAAGATTTGATCCACGGAGGTGCACACAAGTTTAACAACGTGATGGGACAGGCCCTGCTGGCAAAAGAGATGGGCAAAGAGCGATTGATATGTGAAACTGGGGCCGGACAGCACGGGGTTGCCACATCGCTCGCAGGTGCTGTTCTGGACTTCAAAACAGAAGTTTACATGGGTAGTGTGGACGTGAAAAGGCAAAAACCAAACGTATTCCGGATGGAGCTACTAGGCGCTAAAGTCAACGCGGTCGACGCGGGAAGCGCGACCCTAAAGGACGCGATAAACGAGGCCCTACGCGACTGGTCCGGAAACGTCAGCGAAACCCACTACCTGATAGGTTCCGTCGTCGGACCCCATCCCTATCCGATGATGGTCCGGGACTTCCAGAGGGTGATAGGGGACGAGATCAGAAACCAATTGAACGATAAAGAAGGTAAACTTCCCGATCACCTGGTAGCGTGCGTCGGCGGTGGAAGCAACGCCATGGGTACATTTTACCCCTTCGCGGACGATAAAACCGTAGATCTAACAGGGATCGAAGCAGGGGGAAATGAAAAGGGAAACGCTGCAAGCTTGTCCGAGGGAACGGAAGGAGTCCTTCACGGCGCTCGTTCCTACCTACTACAGGACGATGGAGGCCAAATAACGGAAACCCATTCTGTCTCGGCCGGTCTGGATTACCCGGGAGTCGGCCCCGAACACGCTCTATACAAAGAGGTCAACCGGGCAAATTACATTCAGGCTTCCGACAAAGAGGCTTTGATCGGCTTCAAGACGCTGGCCGAAACCGAGGGAATCATACCGGCTCTCGAACCGGCACACGCCATTCATGCCGGGATTAATATTGCCTCAAGCATGAAACCCGAAAAAATACTCGTAATTACCCTCTCCGGAAGAGGTGACAAGGACCTGGATACTGTAAGAGAGAGGTTGACATGAACGAGATAGCCACCAAGATAAAAGAAATAGGTCAGGAAGATGGTGGAGCGTTTATCCCCTACCTGATGGCCGGCGATCCAACTCCCGGGCAGTCGACGGACTATATTCGAGCATTAGCAGCGGGTGGAGCCGACCTAATCGAACTCGGGGTTCCTTTCTCCGATCCCGTTGCCGATGGTCCAACGATCCAAGCCGCCGGAAACAGAGCTTTGAGAACGACCGATAGACTGGAGGCGGTATTTGAGCTCGTCGGGAAAGTCAGGGATGAGATAGAAGTACCTTTAATCCTTATGAGCTATTACAACCCGGTCCTGCAGTACGGGGAGATCGAATTCCTGGAGAAGTGCCGGAAAACGGGTACAGGCGGAGTTATTCTGCCAGACCTTCTTCCAGGGGAAGGAGGCGAAATCATCCGGTCTGCCGAAAAGGCCTCGGTCGCCACGCCACTTCTCGCAACGCCAGGAACCCGTAAAAAAAGACTGACTGAACTTGCTAAAAAGGCGACGGGTTTTCTATATCTCGTATCTCGGCCCGGTACCACCGGGGCAAAAAGCGGTGTCGGTAAAATCACTACAAACGCAATAAAATCAGTCAGGCCACGGGTTCCCGACGAATTACCGGTCTGCGTCGGCTTCGGTCTTTCAACGCCCGAACAGGTCGGGCAGGTCGTTCGGGCCGGAGCGGACGGGGCAATCGTTGGCTCCGCCATCGTGAGTCGCGTGGGAAACGGTGATAAACCGGAAGAGATCGAGAGGTT
>JAGXKX010000037.1 GCA_018335015.1 Candidatus Bipolaricaulota bacterium | reverse complement strand
CCTTTATCAGCTCCGGTACCTGGTCCTTGATGGGTAAGGAGATAGAAGACCCGGTTATAAATGACGACGTCCTGGAGGCCAACTTCACTAACGAGGGTGGCGTAGCCGGTACTTATCGTTTTCTCCGGAACCTCACGGGACTATGGATCATCCAGGAGTGCAAGCGGGAGTGGGAGAAAGAAGGTAAGGAGTATTCCTACGAGGAATTAACCGATATGGCCAGGGCAGCGAAGCCGTTTGTCTCGTTTTTGGACACGGATCACGAGTCCTTCCTCTCTCCCGGGGACATGCCGGAGAAGATAAGATATTTCTGCGAGCGCACCGGTCAAACGAAGCCGGAGGATAAGGGCCAAATTGTAAGGGTCGTCCTGGAAAGCCTGGCGCTCAACTATAGGTACATCATAGAAATCCTCGAATCTCTTCTGGACGAAAACATAGAGACGGTCCATATCGTAGGAGGAGGAGTGCGAAATCAGTTATTGTCCCAGTTTAGCGCCAACGCCATGAACAGAGAAGTTGTCACTCGTCCTGCCGAAGCGACGGCAATTGGGAATGCATTGATCCAGGCCCTGGAGATCGGGGAAATAGATTCTCTGGAGGAGGGGCGGAGGTTAGTCAGAGGGTCAATAGAACTGGAGACTTATACTCCGGAAGGTCCGGAGGGCTGGAAAAAACCCTACGAAGAAT
Source organism: Candidatus Bipolaricaulota bacterium (assembly GCA_018335015.1). Classification (GTDB taxonomy): domain Bacteria; phylum Bipolaricaulota; class Bipolaricaulia; order M55B111; family M55B111; genus JAGXLP01. The sequence continues at coordinate 14,896 of JAGXKX010000037.1, read as the reverse complement.
TTCTCCAGTACAAAGAACTGTAATTATCGAGGTGGCTTATGTACAAAATTCTCTGTTATGGGGACTCCAATACGTGGGGCTGCAAGCCAGGCACTCAGAAGCGGCACGAGAGGGAAAAACGCTGGGCGGGAGTGATGGAAAATGAGCTGAGGGATGATTATCAGGTGGTAGAAGAAGGTTTAAATGGTAGAACTACCGTCTGGGAAGACCCGATTGAAGGTTACAAGAGTGGCAAGAATTATCTTTTGCCATGTCTGGAAACGCATAAACCGATAGATATGGTTATCATTATGCTGGGGACGAATGATTTAAAAGCACGTTTTTCGGTTACTGCCTATGACGTTGCTGAAGGAGCCGGTACTCTGGTTGACGTGGTATCAAAAAGCGAGGCGGGAAAGGACGAAGGTGCTCCAGAAACTCTGTTAATCGTGCCGCCGCCAATTGCAGAACTCACGGAGTACAAAGATCCTTTCAGGGGAGCACGGGAGAAGTCAAGAAAGTTATCGGAGGAGTTCAAAAGAGTCTCAACCGAACACGAATGTCATCTACTTGATGCCGGCGAACACATTAATTCCAGCAGTAAGGACGGCGTACATCTCGAACCAAGTGAACACCGAAAACTCGGCCAGGTAGTAGCGGACAAGCTGGTAGAATTAAGAAGCTAGCTATCGAAGTTTTGTTAAAATATGAAAGGTGATAAATGATGAAGGAAGTCTGGAAAGATAAATACGAGATCCTGAAGGAGGAACTCGCCCAAAGAGGGGTAAACCTAGAAGAGGTAAAAGAGTCGATCAAGGATTTAAATATTGAGACGCCTTCCTGGGGGTACAGCAACGCCGGGACCAGGTTCGCAACTTTTGAGGAGGCGTATGCGGCAAGAAACGTCGAAGATAGACTGGAGGACGCGGCCAAAGTTCAGGAGCTTACGGGAGGTTCCCCTTCCGTGGCAATACATATTCCCTGGGACAAGACTTCTGATTACGGTAAATTGAGGGAAAAAGCCGAGAGGCTTGGGGTGGAAATCGGGGCGGTAAATCCGAACCTGTTCGAGGATTACGATTACAAGTTCGGTAGCCTGGCCCATCCCGATAGTTCGGTAAGGCAAAAAGCGGTAGACCACGTATTTGAATGCATCGACGTGATGAGAGAAGTCAATTCGGACGTGCTGAGTTTATGGCTGGCGGATGGAACCAATTATCCCGGGCAGGACGATTTCAGGGACAGGAAAAATCGGCTGGAGAATTCTTTTTCTCGAATATACGATGAGCTACCCGATGGAGCCAAAATGTTGATCGAATACAAGCCGTTCGAGCCGGCCTTCTATCATACGGATATCGCCGACTGGGGCATGTCACTCAACTACTGTAACAAGCTGGGTGAACAGGCCAAGGTGCTCGTAGATACCGGCCACCATCTGAAAGGTACTAATATCGAGCATATAGTCTCTTTTTTGATCGACGAGGTGGCACTCGGGGGATTTCACTTTAACAATAAAAAATACGCCGACGACGACCTGACGACCGGTTCGATCAATCCCTACGAGATCTTTCTAATCTTCCAGGAAATAGTAAAGGCGGAATCCGACCCGGACGTGGAAGACCTGGATATCTCTTATATGGTGGATCAGATGCATATCATCAAAAACAAGCTCGAAGCGATGATACAGACGGTTAACACCGTTCAGAAACTGTACGCAAAGGCTTTGATCGTGAATCAAACGGCTCTTGAAGAAGAACAGAAGAACCTTAACCCGGTTAAAGCTGAAGAGGTTCTGAAGGAAGCGTACGAAACGGACGTAGATCCCCTGATAAAGAAAATAATGGTCGAAGAGGGAAGGTCTCCCGAACCACTCAAAGCCTTCCGTGAGAGCGGATATATGGAGAAAATCACTCAGGAACGCTCTTAGACGGAAAAGTATTAAGGAGGAAAAGAAAGTGGAGATAAATCTACCTTACGGAAAAGATAAGCTGGAAGTAAAGGTTCCCGAATCGGGAAAGGTCTATATTGCCGAAACTTCCGACACTGATTCAAGGGAGGAACCAGGAGAAGCCGTATCGGAGGCACTTAGTGAACCAATAGGTACTGAACCCCTTGAGGAAATCGTCAAAAGTAAAAAAGGGGCCAAAAAAGAATTTTTGGTTGCGATAATAATAGACGACAGAACCAGGGCTTGTCCTGACGAGTTGCTGGTTCCGCTTATAGTTGAAAGATTGACGGAAGCGGGCGTCGAACCCGAGGACGTGAAAGTGCTCGTGGCCACGGGGTTGCACGAACCGCCGAACGAGGAGGAAGCCAGAGAGCTGGCCGGCGGAGAGAATTTGCCGGACGGAATAGAGTACATCGGCCACGACGCGGTTAACTCGGACGTCAAATCAATTGGTGAAGTTTCTCAGGGCTATGAAGTAGAGGTAAATAAATACGTCGCCGAGGCGGATTTGAAGATCGCGACCGGGTTTATTGAACCCCATTTCTTTGCCGGTTTCTCCGGAGGACGGAAGAGCGTCTTGCCCGGAGTGGCTTCCAAGTCCTCGATACTGGCCAACCATTCATACGAAAATATCGGAAACGAGAACGCGAGAACAGGAGTATTACGGGGCAACCCCGTTCACGAAGGGGCGATTGAAGCGGCGGAATTGGTCGGCCTGGATTTCGTCTTGAACGTGGTACTTAATAAAGAGCAGGAAATAGTTAAGGCAGTCGCGGGAGACTTCCGGAAAGCGTTTTTGGCCGGCGTTGCTCGGGATCTGGACGTATCCGGTATCGGGCTGGAGAAACGCTACGATGCTGTCCTCACTACTAATAGCGGTTATCCCCTGGATCAGGACCTGTATCAAACGGTAAAAGGGATGTATACTGCTTCCCTCGTAGCCAAGCCAGGGGCTCCAATAATTATAGCTTCCGAGTGTTCGGCGGGCCTTGGCCCCGATAATTTTTATTCTCTGGGAAGGGATAACGATGGGCCGGAGTCGATCTTGAACTATATAGAGAAAAACGGGCCAATTATCGCTCAGTGGGAAAATCAGGTACTCTGTGAGGTATTGGAGCAGCACGAGGTATTCATAAAATCCTCGTTGCCGACCGATAAGCTTAAAGACATGATGTTAAATCCGGTAGAGGGTCTTGGGAGCTACGTTCGGAAGGTTTTGACTGATATGGAGGAGGGCCAGGAGTTGTTGGTGCTTCCCGAAGGTCCATTTTCTCTACCATACGTGAAAGGTTCAGAATTCGAATCAAAAATTGCCCAATTGGAGGAGTGATTTCGTGCCAGAACCAACTTATATCGTCCTGATAAAACAGGTACCGGATATGGACGAGGTGGAGTTCGACTACGAGGAGGGCAGGGTCGATAGGTCCTCTGCGCCCCTTGAACCCAATCCGTTTGATTTGAACGCGTTAGAAGAAGCCGTTAAGTACAAGGAAGAACTCGGAGGAGAAGTACTGGCGATAAGCATGGGCCCGAAGCAGGCGGAGTCGACGCTTAAGGACGCCATAGCTCGAGGTGCCGACGAGGGAATTCTGTTGCACGGTAGAGAGTTTGCGGGCTCCGATACCTGGGCGACCTCGCTGGCCCTGGCTCACGCCATAGAGACCGCCGGAAGCTGCGATATAATTTTTGCCGGCGAGAAAACCGTTGACGGTGACACCGGTCAGGTGGGACCGGAAGTTGCCGAGTATCTCGATATACCCCATGTTGCGTTCGTTTCCGACGTGACAAAAAGAGGCGAAAAAGAAATCCAGGTCGAATCGGAGACCTGGGGTGCGACTTATCTCAAGTCGATGAACCTACCGGGACTGATAACGGTGACCAAGGACGTAAATGAACCCCGCCTCCCCTCCTTCAAGGACAAACAGAGGGCAAGAAAAGCGGAGATAACTACCTGGGGGATCGATGATATCTCTATCGATCCGGATAACCTGGGAGTAACGGGATCACCCACCAGGGTGGCCAACATGGAGGTACCTCCGCCGGAAGAAAGGGAGTCGCTGATTCTGCGAGAGGATCCGGGCAACTCGGTTAATCAACTTTTGGAGAAGCTCGACCTCGGGAGGGAGAATTAAATGAGTGACGTAATGGTATTTGCGGAAAATAACGGAAATAAAATTCATCCGGTCAGTTACGAGCTATTAGGGAAGGGGAAGGAACTTGCCGACAAGCTGGGCGGGGAGTTAACAGCCGCTCTGCTTTCGGGTACCAGTCTGCCCGCCGGAGAGCTGATCGAGCGGGGAGCGGACAGGGTTTATCGGGGGACGGCTGAAAGGCTGGCGGAGCCAATTGAGTCCAGCTACAGAGAGGTGCTCGTCCAGGTCATCGAGGAAGCGAACCCTGAAGTAATACTGATCGGGGCGACCAACTTTGGCCGTTCGCTGGCACCGAGAGTCGCGATGGCTCTCGATACTAGCTTGACCGCCGACTGCACGGGACTGGATATCGACGAGGAGAAAAACTTTGTCCAGATTCGTCCCGCCTTCAGCGGAAACATCTTAGCCCACATCAAATCGAGGACCTCGCCCCAGCTGGCTACCGTCCGCTACAGGGTGTTCCCCGAAGCAGGAATCGAAGAGGGCAAGGAAGGTGAAGTAATAGATGTAGAGCTTTCCCTGGGTGGGGAAGATACAAAACAGGTAGAGGTCTTAGAGGAAAGACGGGGGAAGAAAGTAAACCTCGAGGACGCCGAAGTAGTCGTTGCCGCCGGGCGGGGACTCAAAAAAGAAGAGGATTTTGAATTGATAGAAGACCTGGCTTCGTTTTTTGACGGAAAAGTTGGGGCGAGCAGGCCGCTGGTAGACGATGGTTGGATAGGACGGGCCCACCAGGTCGGTTACAGCGGCAGGAGGGTAAAACCGAGAATATACATAGCCTGTGGGATATCCGGACAATCACAGCACCTGGCCGGGATGAAGGACTCCGATATGATAATCGCAATAAACAGCGATCCCTCGGCCCCGATCTTTGACTACGCCGATTACGGTCTAGTCGGTGATCTGTACGAAGTGGTACCGGAGCTAACCAGACAACTGAAGGGGGAATAATAATGAAAGATAAGGTAATTGATAAACTTGTCTCTATTGCCGGAGAAGATTGGGTGATTCAGGACCTGGACAAGATTGAAGGCTACCTTTACGACGAGACCCCCGAGCCTGCCTCACCGAAGGCAGTTGAAGAGGTGGTAGTAGTCAAGCCGAAGGATTCCGAGGAAATTTCGGCGGTCATGGAACTTGCCAACGAACAAGGAGTTCCCGTGATCCCCAGAGGTGCGGGCACGGGTCTGTGCGGCGCCGCAATTCCGACCGAGCCCGCCATCATACTGTCCCTGGAGAGGTTGAATGATATCAAAGACCTTGACGAGGACAACCTGATGGTGACCTGTGAGGCGGGAGTTCCGCTCGAGAGCCTGTTTGAAGCGGTAGACGAGACGGATCACCTCTTCTTTCCCCCCCATCCCGGAGACGAAGGAGCTCAAGTAGGGGGATTGGTCGTGGAAAACGCCGGTGGTGCCCGAGCGGTAAAGTACGGCGTTATGAGGAATTACGTCAAGGGCATGGAGGTCGTCTTACCCACCGGTGAAGAGGTTCAGCTGGGTGGAAAAGTTCTTAAGAACAATACCGGCTACGACCTGATGCACCTGTTGATGGGAAGCGAAGGGACTCTGGGAATAATCACTGAGGTCACCCTAAGGCTTTATCCCGAGGCAAAGGAGACCGCCACGCTTCTGGTGCCATTCGAAAACCGGCACGATGCCATGAGCGCAGTACCGGAGGTCTTAAAGGAGGGACACGTCCCGCTGGCTCTGGAGTACGTCGAAAGGAAGCTAATCGAAGAGTCGGCAGAGCACCTCGGCAAATCCTGGCCCGCCGAGGAGGGAGAGGCCTTCCTGATTCTGATAATTACCGGCAAGAACGAAGAGGAGATATTCGACAAGTCGGAAACTATAGTTGAGGTCTTTACGGAAAATGGAGCCCTGGAACCTCTGTTTGCCCAGCGAAGGAAAGAACAGGAATCTATACTGGACATCAGAAGCAACATCTACACGGCGCTGGAGGAAGAGACGACGGACATTTTAGACGTCACGGTTCCGCCCGCGGAGGTAGGCAATCTGATGGACGAGATAGAAGATCTGGCGGAGGAATACAACACGAATATCCCAGTCTACGGCCATGCTGCTGACGGTAACGTTCACCCTCACATCATGAACGTAAACGGAGAAGCCCCGGAGTACTTCGAAGACCTCAAGGATGAAATATACGAAACCGCGCTCGATCTGGGTGGAGTGATAACGGGCGAGCACGGAATCGGCGAAACTAGGATCAAAAACCTGCCGATGGCACTGAGCGAAGAAGAAAGAGTGTTGATGGGAAAGATCAAGGAAGTCTTTGATCCTAACGGAGTGCTTAATCCGGGCAAGGCGGTATAGGTTAAGGGCGAAAACCTGTAGGACCGTCAATCCGAAGTCAATAACCCCGCACCGTAATTAAAGTGCGGGGCAGTTGACTAATAAATTAGAAGTTTACCATTACCTTGAGCTTTTCACCCATATTTGAGGGGTCGATAGCCAGCTCGAATGCCTCTTCCAGTTCTTCGAAGTCGAACCTGTTAGTGATCAGGTCTTCTGTCTTGATCTGACCCCTGTCGATCATGTTAACCGCGGTTTTGAAATCTCGCTGTACGTACATTAAGGATCCCTGAATATCCAGTTCTCTATCCTGGACGAACGCCATGTTTACGTCCAGGTTGCCTTTCGGAACACCTACCAGCATTATTTGAGTTCCCTTTCTGGCCGCTTCGATGGCCTGGTTCAGTGTGTTGTCGAATCCGACGCAGTCGAAAATAATATCTGCTCCGTCCTTGCCGAATTCGGCCTGGATAAATTCGGACAATCCATCGTCCAGTTCTCCCGTATTGACAGCGTGGTCGGCTCCGAGATTTTTCGCTCTCTCCAGCCTGCTGTCTTCCAGGTCAGTAATTATAGTTTCCGAAGCTCCCGCGTCTTTTGCCGCCACGAGCGTAACCAGACCTATGGTCCCGGCACCAATTACGACGACCTTGTCACCGAGCTTCTGGTCGCTAATCCTTACTGCGTGTACCCCTACTGCCGTCGGCTCGACGAGCGCCCCTTCTTCGAAGCCCATGTCTTCGGGGATTTTTATTACTTTCTCCTCGGGAACGGCAATAAAGTCCGCGAAAGCTCCGTCGTAGCCGACGTTTCCGATAACCTGCAGGTTTTCGCAGATGTTGTATCTTCCGTGGTTGCAGTTATAACAGTCGTTACAGACGATGTTTGGTTCGACGACAACTTTGTCTTTGGGATTTACGTTTTTAACGTCCTTCCCCGTTTCACTCACGACTCCGCTGAATTCGTGCCCCAGAACTATCGGAGGGTGGACGAACGGATGTTCGCCCTGATAGGAATGGACGTCGGAACCGCAAATACCGCAGGACTTGACTTCTATCAGTACTTCGCCGTCTTCAGGAGTAGGCTTCTCCACTTCTTCGAAAGCTATTTCCTTTTCTCCAACTAGGTTTGCCTGTTTCATGTTAAACACCTCTAAAGTTTATTTAACTTTCCGAAAATTACCGTCGATATCGTCTCAATTGAATTCAACCTATTAATTCAACCTATCTCGGGGTGGAAATATTAAACCTGGCTTCCATTCGAGCTTATTCCTATCAACAAAAATATTAGCCCAGTTCCCGTACCCAATGAATTATAGCAAATTCCCGGTGCTATTTGGAGTATTGTGGACTTAACTGCCCGGGATTCAGAGCTTTTTAGGTGTCTGGTTCAAAATTGAAGCCCGGGCCTCCTAATCGACCCGGTTAAAGTGCGGAGGACCGGGTTCGTGACCGCGAACTAGAATGTAATCGGTTGTTCCCTGATCCTCTTCTGGAGGTAAAAAGCAAACGTGGCGGGCAAAACCATTAAAAACACTCCTTGGGCACTCAGTGTAGGCCACGGCGTTAATTCAACGTATCTGATACCTGCCCCCACTTCCACTGGAAGGGTTCTATTCCTGAAGAAAAGGGCGAACATATATTCGTTCCAGAGCAGAGCGAAGTTAAACATAGAGGTCATAAGCAGCCCGGGTAGAGAATTAGGTAAAACTATTCTCCAGAGGACCTCCAGCTGAGAACAGCCTTCAACCCGGGCGGACTCCTCTAGCTCTATCGGTATATTGTTTATGTAAGCATGCATCAGCCAGGTAGTAATAGGTAACGATATCAGGATGTAAGGTATTAGAAGGTTGTACCACTTACCGATCATATCAAGATACTGCCATACAAGAGTGTAAGGTAGAAATATCGCTATCGGAGGCAGCATACGTTGAGTCAGGATAAAAAAGAGGAAATCATCATCGCCTCTAAATTTATACCTGGAAAACCCGTAAGCGGCCATAGTCCCCAGTATTACCGCTATAACCGTTGAAATGGTGGCGGTCCTTACGCTAAGGGATAATCCAGTCCATATTCTTGGATTGTTGAACGTGTTTATCCAGGCATTAAAGGATGGCTTAAAAAATATGAGGCTGAACTCACCCGAAACAACGTAGGACTGGCTTTTTATGCTCATCGTTGCGATGTAAAATATCGGCAGGAAGACAAACAAGAATAGTCCCACCCCTAGCAATAAAACCAGGAGGGACGAAAATTTCTTCCTCAACCATTTTATTCCGCTTGTTTGTTTTTTGCTCATTTTCTATTCACCTACTTTCTGTCTCTGATAGAGATTGATTATAATCATGAAAGATACGATGGTGATGACGAGCATAATTATTGCGCCCGCTGAAGCTCGGGAAAGAAGCCCCCTTCCTCCAACTGCCAGCCAGTACAGGTACATGTCCACCGTTTCAGTGGCAGTGCCCGGTCCTCCTCCCGTCATTACACTTATAAGGTCGAAATTACGGAGGGAAATCATGAACTTGAGGAGGAATACTGCCAGTAGTAACCCTTTGAGGTTCGGTATTATTATATATCTCAGCCTCTGAAAAAAGGATGCACCTATAACCTGAGCTTCCTCGAAGTACTCCCTTGGAATCGATACCAGGCCAGCATAGAGGAATAAAGCCGCGAAGCCCGACCACTGCCATACGTCCGTAAATACGACTGACTGCATTGCAATATTGCTATTTGATAGGAACTCAACCGTACCGAACCCCAGCAAACCGAGAACGTGATTGATCAATCCCAGGACCGGGTCGTACAGCAGTCGCCAGATATAAGCTACGGAAATCCTCCCCGTCAATGCGGGAATCAGGAGCATAGTTGATAATCCGGTGAGCAGCAGTGGTTTGTTCCTTAAGAAATAGTAGAGGAAGAGAGCTATTGCAAGCCCCAACAGGACAGCTCCGATCGTGCCTTCTAAGGAAAAAACGATCGAGTTCCTGAGCGAAGCCTGAAACCTTTCGTTACCCAATATAATTTTGTAGTTGGTTATCCCGATTAAACGCTCGGTTTGCATGGGGAGCCGGACGTTTATATTGTAAAATGAATTTCTTAAAGCGTATAGCATGGGTAAAACCCCGGCCACGAACGAAAAAATAATAGCCGGAGCCACCAGGTATTTAAGTAGTCTATCTCTGCTTTTAATCGCCACCACCCCCTACTTGATTCTTTCCCCGTCAGGGTCGAATAATTTCAAACGCTCTTTATTGAAGGAAACGGAAACCTCGTCACCCTGATCCCAGTCCTTTATTTCGGGCACCGATGCCTGAACGGAGGCACCCCCCAGGTCGAAGTGTATGTAGTTATTTGCACCCGTACTTTCTGTAAACTCTACCTTCGAGTTCAGCTTGTCTTCTCCTGATTTTTTTTCTTTCTCGACGGATACTTCTTCCGGCCTTACGCCAATAGTCAGATCCGTACTCTCAGGTTGCTTGATAAGATCTTCCTGGGCTATTGGTCCGTAAGTCTGGGAGTCCACCTTCAAGACAAGCTGGCCGTCTTGTTCTGAAACCTCGGCGGGAATGAAGTTCATCTGGGGGTGACCGATAAACTGAGCTACGAACTTGTTATTGGGCTGCTGTAGAGTTTCCGCCGGGGTTCCCACCTGTTCTATCCGGCCGTTATTCATTATGGCGAGCTGGTCGCCGACTTTCATCGCCTCTTCCTGGTTGTGCGTAACGAACATTATCGTTACACCGGTCTTCTGGTGTATCCGCATAATTTCCTTTCTCATATAAACTCTTAGCTGATGGTCCAGGCTTGAAAAAGGCTCGTCCAGAAGGAAGACTTCGGGATCCTGGACCAGAACCCTTGCTATCATCGCTCGTTGAGCTTCTCCACCACTGAGGTTTTTTATGTTTGAATTCCTCTTTTCCGGAATCTGTACCAATTCCAGGGCATCCGTAACTTGTTTTTCTATCTTCTGTTTGTCGACGCCCTTTATTTTGAGGGGAAAAGCGACGTTGTCGAAGACGTTCATGTTAGGGTAGAGGGTTGCCTGCTGAAACATCATAGCGACGTCTCGCTCGCCGGGTTCCTTGTCCATAACTGATTCACCGCTTATGAAAATTTCCCCGCTATCGGGAATTTCGAGCCCCGCGACGCTTCTAAGCAAGGTGGATTTACCACAGCCGGACGGCCCAAGCAAGACAAAGAATTCTCCTTTTTCGATTTGAAGGCTCACGTTATCGTTTGCCTTGTGTTCGCCAAAAATTTTGGTTAGGTTCTTTACCTCGAGGGTATACATTATCATTCCTCCGTCGGTCTTACGGGAAGTTCGTTACTCTTATTTTCTCTTGTAGACTGTAGATGAGGATTAAACTTACCAATATGACAGGGTAAAATAAACCTCAACTCTCGTTAAGTTATATTATCTCGTTTTATTGGGATCATTCAATATATTATTGAAATTCGCTCTCAAAAATTCACCCAGGAGGGAGTCTTCCCTCCTGGGTGAGTAGTCGACATGATTGATTTTACTTTAAGAGACCAGTTAAGTAAATTTTTTACTTATTCCGGTGGTTCTTAGAAGTCCCGGTCGATTATCCTCGCAGCCTGGTTGAGTCCTTCTTCAACTGATACGGACCCGGTAAAGATCCTCTCCAGCTGGATTCCTAGTGTATCACCGATCGCGGGCCACTGCGGAATCTTCGCAATAACCGGATTTTCCCCTGCTTCTTCTATCTGTAGTGACTCTATCGTATTTTCGAGCCAGTTAGACATACCTTCCTGACCGTAGTATTCCTTTGCCTCTTCTGACTCGAGCGTAGAAGTTCTTGCTGGAAGCGTGCCTATTTCCAGCATCATTTCCTTTTTCATCTCGGACGAGGTAGCCCAGAGTATGTAGTCCGCTGCGACTTCCCGAGTCATACCCTTTCTGGTCCCGACTTTACTGAGAGCCAGGTTCCAGGAGAAGTACCAGGGATACCTGCCGTCCGGGCCGGTCGGGAAAAGAGAGAAGGAAGTTTTACCTATTACCTCGGAAGCATCGTCCGTAACTATCCTTCTACCAATTGACGTAGCATCAATCGTCATGGCAGCTTCGCCTGCCATAAACGTGGACATCACGTCTCTCCAGTGTGACGTTTGCGTACCCTGAGGCGCGTAGTTTCGGATTAGGTTTGTATACCATTCTGTCGCCATTATACCTTCCTCGGAGTTAAACGCGGCGTTGAAAGGAGGTTCGTTGTTTTCGAGCCACTTTCCACCGAAGGCCTGGAGGTACTGTTTCCAGGAGACGTGGTTAAGACCGGCTCCACGCTGACCACGGAGGACTATTCCGGCCGTATCAGTCTCTTCAGTGATCTTCTTTGCGACCTCCGTGACTTCCGTAAGGGTTGTCGGAACTTCGATACCGAGTTCGTTGAAAATGTCGTGTCTATAGATAAGGTGGGTTGCCTCGTGGTATATCGGCACGACGTACATTTTGTCATTATAAGAGGCCGTCGAGACTACCGCCTCTACAAATTCGTCCGAATTGTACTCTTCCGTGAAGTAATCTTCCATGGGGACGATCCAGTCGTTTTCGGCCAGCAGGGGGAGGTGCTGTGTTCCTACCTGGGCGATTTGATAATAGCCCGTACCTGCAGCCATATCCTGTACGGTCTGGGGTCGAAGGTCTTCTTCTTCAAGATATTCCCAGTTTACGGTAACATTTACGTCGTGTTCTTCTTCGTATTGCTCGATCCATTCGTCAGTTTGAGCCTCGATGTATTCTGTGGACCCCATCCTCATTGCCAGAATGTTTATTCTTACGTTCTGCTGGGCGGCCAGTGGCAAGCTCAGCATAAGGGTCAGTGAAAGGGTCAGTGCTAACGGTATTGAAATTTTTTTCCAGGACATAAGTAAATCACTCCTTGATATTTTTGAAGTGAGTAAGTGATTTCCTCCTCTAGAAGACCAATTAAATTGGCTTCTAGGTGAAAGCTTCTTTAACAGAGTTTTATCACCTCCAAAAAACTATTAAGAGTCAACTCCAATTTATCCGATAATTCGAGGATTTAATAAGTTCGCTTTTACCGGATAAATCTACCAAGTGCCTTCTCCATCTCGAACCCCGCCATCTGGTTTTCACCCGTTCGGTGAAGAGTTTGGAGTAATTTGACTTCCTCGATAGTTAATTTTACTCTATCGTTAACAATTGTTACAATAAGTTCTTGTCACGGATTTGGGTAAGTAGTTAATGGTTGGCTGATTATATTTCATGCCGATCACCTTTAGGCAAATTTCAAAATCATTTTTTCACCACTAAATAAAATTCATACTCTGGTTGCGGATTTACTCATTTTTTAACCAAACCTTAGAATTGCGTAAAAACTTTTCTACCGCTAATGCTCCGGCGCCTTTGAGAAAAAAATTATCGTTCAAATCCGAGGTAATGATATTTAAGCTTTCACAGTATTGAGTCAATGATCTTTCCTTAATCACTTTTTTTACTTTATCAACCCATATATCACCCAATTTAACCATTTCATCCCCCAGGACAATGATTTCTGGCCCAAAAAGATTTACTAAATTGGCAATGCCAACACCCAAGTAGTATCCTGCTTCCTTTACAGCTTCATTGACCTCTTTAGAATCTTTTACTTGTTTGACCACGGAATCAAAGGTTAGTTCGTCAAATGGATAACTAGACTTACTCTCCTCTAACTTTCCCTTTAAGTTTCTTAATAGGGAATTTATCGATGCATAGCTTTCTATACAACCTCTATTTCCACAGGGGCATTCAACCCCATTGGCTTCAATACTCATATGGCCAAATTCTCCAGAATAGCCTTGAGAGCCTTGAACTAATTCGCCATTTGTTATAATTCCTGCACCTACCCCTCTACCAGCGGCAATAAATATATTGTTTGAACTACCCTTAGTGGTCCCAAAAAGATTTTCTCCAATTGCGGCTGCTGCGGCATCATGTCGTATTAAAAACGGCAACTCAGTTATATTTTCTAACTTCGTAAGATTTAAACCTGACCAATCACTTCTACCTGTAACCTTGGCAATTTTACCTTTTTTAAGATTTACAGGACCGGGTACGGCCATTCCAAATCCAATTAATGTACCTTGTTGGCCAGAAAATTCGTCTTGATGATTTTTAATTATTTTTTCCAGCAAATTGATTAATTCATTAGCTCCTCGCTGTGAGGGCAAAGGATGATCTGTTCTTTCATACACATTTCCATCAATATCCACATAGGCACTTATAATTTTGTTTCTTGCTACCCTAATTGCTAATGCCAATAATTTTGAAGTAATTTTTAAATATTCAGGAGGCCTTCCCTTACTTCTTTTTTCCTCTGCAAGTACCTTTTTTTCTATAATATTAGCGTTTATTAGTTCCCGGACTATTTTTGATACAGTTGGCTGTTTCAACCCAACTGTATTAGCTATATCCTTTTGAGACACTGGATTATGACTATGTATATACTGTAAAACTGCTTCCCTGTTGGTCTCATAAACTCTATTTAAAGGCATACCAAGTTTTTCTCTGCTCATATTTACCTCAATATTCACTTTTTTATACTATAGTATAATAAAAATGTTGGTTGTGTCAAAGTGTATAAATTTATCATTTCCCTGATAACGGAAACTCGAACTTACAGATTGCTTTATGCATTCCTTTGTATTTGTCGCTTACGATGCATTCGACCGACTCAGGATCGACTCCCCGGTTGAGTAGATTGGAAAACACCTTTTGGTTCTTTGTCGAAACGCCCTGGATGTAAGCTTACTGCAGGGCCAGGATCAGTACCTTCTCGGATCTTTGGTGTTTCTCGAAGATCTCGCTTGAGAAGTTACCTTCTCGATCATGCGGTACTCTTAGCTCCAATGTACCTACCTTGGTATGGAGATCCCTCTTCCGGTAGCCGTTTCTGTGACCTGATCTTTCTTCCGTTCTCTCGTGTTTTGCCGCATATGTTCGGCCATCTCTTTTTCCAGCCGTTGGTGAAGCACTTTCTCCAGGACATATTTCATTAGGTCGTCTTCCGATTGATCGTCTTTTAGCTTTTGCAGAAGCTCCTCCAGAAGCTTATCATCAATTTGAGAATTTGAGGTATTATTAGTTCCTCCTTTTTTGTTTTGGTGATTCTTATACATCATTAAGGAACTGATCTGATGCCCCAACCTTTTCTTTCGAGGGTTTTTATAGATTAAATGCTTCGGTATCGTTTTCTTCGTTAAGCTTAATGTACGCATGAGTAATAAACCGGAGATATACCGATTGTAAAAGACGAAGTAACTCGGAAAGCTGTGCGGGTTTGCCGGAGTTTAAACGGATAAATTCCAAAGATTGAAGAAATGAAGAGGTCGATATGAGAGCTATTACTTTTAAAGAAAAAGGTGAATACGAATACCGTAAGGCCTATCCAGTTCCTGAGCTGGGAGAAAGAGATGTGTTGATTGATATAAGTCAATGCGGGCTGTGCGGGACGGATGTTCATATTTACAAGGGCGAGTTTG
>JAGXKX010000036.1 GCA_018335015.1 Candidatus Bipolaricaulota bacterium | reverse complement strand
CCCAGGTAAGTATTAGATTGTCTTTTCAATTAATTTCTGCAGAAAAATGACATTAAAAATGCAGAGTTTTGCTACTTATTTTGTCAGCAGCTCTAGTCAAGAACCCCGCCCCAAGGGACGGGATTCTAGACTGCCAGCCAGGTAGCCGCAGTATTTTCACGGAAATTTAAATCTCAATTTGGTTAGTTTTTCCATTTATTCTATAATTACAAATGGACAAGGGGGGAAGTTACTCCATGGAACGTCAATTATCCTTACTTTAATGGGCAAAAGTTCCGTGAATCTTAACTCCCCAATGGTAGCTACGAACCAGTCCGTTTTTTTCAGCAATTCGCCCAGCCAATGATTGCCTCTCGGGAGCTACTACGGGAGGACGCATCTATTAAAGTATAATCTAGAGGGTCCTTTAAATGGGACCATCTATAGAATATCTCTTCCAAGTAAGGAGGTAAAAATGCAGAAGGTCAATTATAACGAGTATTTGCCGGACGCTTTTGAGTCTTTGCCGGATGGAGCTTTTTTAACGGTCCAGTCTGACGGCGAGAAAAACACCATGACAATCGGGTGGAACCTGGTAGGCATAAACTGGTCCCTGCCGATGACTCTGGTCATGGTCAGGAGTTCCCGTCATACCCATAAGCTACTTGAAGACACCGACGAGTACACTATCAGCTTCCCTCTACAGAACCAAATGGAGGAGGAGCTTAAGTACTGTGGTTCTCATTCTGGAAGAGACCACGACAAGTTCGAGGAGCGGGACCTACAGCCGCTCGAGGGCCGACAAGTAGATACACCGGTGATTGGAGGGTGTGACCTCTATTACGAATGTGAAATAGTCTACAGACAACACATGGATCCCGATAAGATTACCTCCCAGGCCGTGCGGGACTGCTATCCCGAGGGCGACTATCACACCCTCTATTTTGGGCAAATCCTGGATTCCTACATGGCCGAGTAAGTCCTGTAGTCGTGGTGTTCTATTTATAGGACGTCATAACCTGTGGTAGCGTTGTCGATATTTAAGTCGTTACGGTACTTATTATTTCAAAAGTGCCGTAATTATCTATCCCCGTTCGTGGTCAATACTAAAGTGGGTGCTTGTGGGCTCTCGGCAATTTCAGTAAAGCTTTAAACTATTTTCCTATCACTTTGCTATCTATCTCAACCGGAAATACTTTCTCTTCAGGTACCCATCCGGTTTCATCATATTTGGTTAGTTTTTCCATTTATTCTATAATCTATGTCGAAATGATTTATCTTGGGAGGCAAAAAGCCTATTTCTGACGGGGAACTTTCCAAACTTTATAAAAATTTCAGCAAATTAGGCGCAAGCTAGGTTTAAAAAGGAGGAAAAAATATGAAATCATTTAGCTCAAAAGACTGGACTCTGACGGTGATAACTGGTTTATTAATACTTGTCCTCTTTAGCCTCCCAACAATTGGAACTACCCATGAAGTCTCAAAAAATGGAGGGGATTTCGGATCGATCCAGGCTGCGATCGACTCGGCGGCACCTGGAGACACTATACTCATTCGGGAAGGAATTTACGAGGAGAACATATCAGTAGACAAGGATATCGTCCTCAAAGGCCAGAACCCTTCAAAAGTGAGTATAACTGGTTCTGAGGAGGGTTACCCGCTCCTGAAGGTCGGGCCTTCAAACGTAACGGTAACCCTGGAGGACCTAAGTTTGGCTGATGCTTTAGGTAAAAGGTGCGAGGATCGTGAAGTGGGCCTCTGTCCGGTAGGTATATCAACGCTGGGAGAGCCCAAGTTAAAGGTAAAAAACTTAGTTGTGTCGGGTAAAGAAGAGTCAGGTATATACCTGCGGGATTCGGTTGAAGCCGTAATAAGCTCCAGCGAAATATCGGGTAGTGGTTGGTGTGGAGTCTTTGTCGGTGATTCTGCGAAAGTAGTCATCCATAAAAGCACGGTCACGAACAAAGCCAACGGCATTTGGGTCGGCGATTCGGCGGAGGCGACCATCAGCAACAGCAAGTTCCTCCAGAACAAGTACGGCATAAGGATAAGAAACTCGGCCCAGGTCGCTATCTCAGACGGGGTTGTCAAGGATAACGAGTACGGTATCTGGCTCGGAGGTTTGACCTGGACGACCGTAGAAGATTGTGAAGTCATCGGAAATAATGGTCCCGGAATACAGCTTCGCGACACAGCGAGCGCAAGTTTAAACGGTAATACCATCCGGGAAAACAGCACCGGAATTGATATCTATATGGCGGAGGTGTTTTCGGTCAACTTGAAGGGTGCCGGCAACGAAATCGCGGAGAATAAAAAAGACTTCGATAACGTCCCCCAGAATTTGCAAGAACGGCTGGTCTCTGGCTAAATGGGGTTTGGTCGTTTGACCTAGTTTTATGATTTCTCCCCGCGAAGGAGTTTGGGGGTTCTTTATAAATGCGGGTTGCTGGCATGATGAAACCTCCCTCTGGAAACTGTAACAAGGTTATGCGTGAAAATGTAAACTATGAAATAGAGTCCTACCAGTAGGCGAGTTCCCTGGTAGTAGATCCCAAACAAACCGACTGAGTACAGGGACCGAGCTACTATGGGACTACGGAAAGTTTGGCTGTTGCGCTTGGGAGTTGAATGCAAGGACCTTGCTGTCCTGAGATAATCTATTGGGTTGAGGAATCGGATTTAACTGTATTCTTGAACCGAGTAAGTCATTGGTGGAATAATAACGAGATCAGATAATCTAACTTTCCTCTCGACTACAAAAGAGAGTAGGGTTCACCTAATATTTCTAAGATATCGTGGATATTTATTTGTAAAACCGGTCAATTTTTGACGGGTAATATTCCTCTAGGGAGGAAGATTGTAATGAAAAATATTCTTTCGGAAGGGTTTAATATAGAGATAGATTCACTGGATGATAAAATAGGCAGACTAAAGGTTTTTGAAGAAAATAGTTCCTGTAGCGAGAACGACGTTATTCCACAGCTAAACGACATCTCGGCTGGAGGTAACTCCGAATGGGGAATTTCCGGCTCGCGAAATAATTTCGTCGTAACTCTGGACGGAGAAAAAGCGGCAGAATTTGCCGGGCTGGAAAAGGGTCACCCCGGCTGGGGGCAATATGGAGCCGAAGAAAGTGACAACTGGTTAAAGCTTTCACAGCTGGTGGACGAGGACTCTCTGGTTTATGGTCTCGGTGAAAAAACAAGATACATGGAGAAGAGCGGAGCTGTTTACGAAATGTGGAACCGGGACACGAACGGTTTTTACACCCATAACGAGGATCCACTGTATTCTTCACTTCCTTTTTATTTGGTAAGAGTTCCCGAAACCGGAGGGGGCGGTGACTCTTTTCTCGGTATATACCTCCACCAATCGGAAAGAAGCCAATTTGCCGTAAAGGTCGGAGAAAATTCCGATAGGATAGGGTTGGCGGTTAAATCTCCTTCTGTGCGCCTGTACCTGTTTCTCGGTGGCGACATCAAGAAAGTAATCGAAAACTACACGAAGTTAACCGGAAAGCCATTTCTTCCTCCGCGTTGGGCCATCGGCTATCATCACTCCGAGTACGGAAAACCCTGTGATCAGGAAGAAGCAATAGACCTCGCTGACACATTTAGGGAAAAAGGAATCCCCTGCGACGCGCTTTACTTTGATATCCAGCATATGGAAGGAAATAGGGACTTCACCTGGGACCGTGAAGCTTTCCCGAGTCCCGAAAAACTAACCGAAAAATTGCACGAAATGGATTTCCACCTGGTCAATATAGTGGACCCGGGAATAAAAGAAGAGCCGGGGTACGAAGTCTACGAATCTGGAATAGGTAAGGATGTATATGTCAGGGATGAAGAAGGAGATAATTTCTCAGGTTCAGTATGGCCCGGCTTCTGTGTGTTTCCTGACTTCTTGCGAAAAGAAGTCCGAGATTGGTGGGCGGAACAAAACCGTAAACTCCTAAACCAAGGAATTGACGGAATCTGGAACGACATGAACGAACCCGCGATATTCTTCGGTCGAAAACAGATAAGCAGGCTGGCTTCCACGATAGAAGAAAAAACTTCCCGAGGAGGTCATCTGGACTTTGAGTACAAACACAGATTGATGAACGTCAGAGAGGAAAATACTAAATCTCTCTGTCACAAAAATGATGCGGGAAAGAAAGTCAGCCACGAAAAGGTTCACAACATCTACGCCCTCTACGAAGCAATGGCAACAGAAAAGTCCTTCCGTAGAGAAAAGCCTGAAGAGAGGCCGTTTATTTTAACGAGGGCGGGTTTCTCGGGAATTCAGAAGTACGCTGCTAAATGGACCGGAGACAATTCCTCTACCTGGGAACATATGAAGATGTCAATCTATATGGCACTCAACCTCGGCCTTTCTGGTATACCTTTTGCTGGTGCCGACATAGGGGGGTTTCACGGCGATGTAGAACCCGAGTTACTCACGAGGTGGATACAGCTGGGTTCTGTCATGCCTTTCTATCGAAATCATTCGAGCCTCGATACTATAAAGCAGGAGCCCTGGTCTTTTGGGGATAGATACGAGGGAATTAACCGGAAATATATATCGCTACGCTACAAACTCTTACCTTTTCTCTATACCGAGTTCTTTAGAACTTCACGTACGGGAATACCAGTTATGAGGCCGCTATTTATGGAGTTTCCCGCCGATAAAGAATCCTATACGACTTCAGACCAATTTATGGTCGGGAATAGCATGCTTGTAGCGCCTATCCTGGAGCGAAATTCCAGAAAAAGATTGCTCTATTTGCCTTCGGAATCGGGGAGGAAGATATCCTGGCTTGATTGGTGGACGGGCGAAAGGCTGGAAAGCGGATACCACACTTTGGACACTTCCCTGGACGTTATGCCTATTTTCGTCAGAGAAGGCAAGGGTATACCCTACACCGAAACCGTCCAGCACGCTTATGAGTTTCCGGACACGCTAAAACTCCGGGTAAACCGCGGAGAATACCATAATACGAAAGCAAGGGTACCAGTTTACCACGACGACGGCAAATCCTATGGCTTTGCCCGTGGAAACTACTTCCTTGGCGAATTTCTAATCGAGGGAGATCACGAAAAACCGAAGCTCGAAGTAAATCACAATGGCTACGATCCTTTCTGGGATAAAGTAGAAGTCGACTGAGTTTATCCGATCAGGAAACGCTCATAGTGGGTTTCTGGCCTTCATTCGAGCAGGTAAAGTCTTGCCTCATAAGGCTTTAAGTTGATGTTGGTTCGCTCTTCGTCCAGGTTTTCATCAGGGTAATTCGAGAGCAGCAGGCCTCTCCACCCTTTCGGAATTAATTTCGAAAGAGATAATTCTCTTTTCCCGTCGGAAAAGTTGAGAACCGTTAAAACGGTTTCATCTTTGCCGCGCCTTTTGAAGGCAAATATTTCTTCGTCGTCATCCATAAGTGGCTCGTATTTTCCGTATATAAGTGCTTCGTGGTCTTTCCTGAGAGATATGAGATCTCGATAGTAATTCAAAACAGAATTTTCGTCTTTCTTTTCGGCTTCGACGTTAATGCTTTCCTTGTTTGGATTGACATTTATCCAGGGTTCTCCTTTCGTGAATCCTGCGTTTTCTCCAGAAGTCCACTGGATCGGTGTTCGTGCATTGTCCCTGCTCCAGAACCTGACCTTGTCTTTAACCTCTTCGAAGTCCTCTACTTCCCCTTTTTTCTTCATTTCGTTGAACTGATTTATAGTTTGGACGTCTCTGAGCTCGCTAATGTCGGAGAACGGGTAATTTGTCATCCCGAGTTCCTCTCCCTGATAAATGAACGGCGTCCCCGATATAGTCAAAAGAAGGGTAGCAAGGAGCTTAGCTGACTCTCGCCGGAAGTTCGCGTCATCTCCTAA
The DNA here is from genome assembly GCA_018335015.1 of Candidatus Bipolaricaulota bacterium. Lineage (GTDB taxonomy): Bacteria > Bipolaricaulota > Bipolaricaulia > M55B111 > M55B111 > JAGXLP01. The sequence goes on along the minus strand of JAGXKX010000036.1, from coordinate 10,153 downwards.
CCGGGAAACCATTCTTGGTTGATCGTGATTGCTGAGATAGGTAGCGTTCCAACCGCCAGTACGGGCGGCCACCTTTCTCCAGCGACTAAAAATATCTTTAAGTTCCGTGAGATTCCAATCCTTCGGGTGGGACCAGAAACCCCCGTCATCAAGGTCAAAAGTCACGTGGTCAAACTGGAATATCATGTCAAGTTCGTTCCGGGAAGGTTCTACGTATTTTGCCCCTTCGTCGACAGATACCAGCGGAGTTTCACCAATGGCCACGGCATCTCTTCCCGCAAAGACCTTTCTGTTCATCTCCTGTAAATAGCTGTGAATATTCGGACCGTCGACGTAATATTTGCTTCCCCGGGACCCATATGGCCCTCTAGTAGTGTCGTCAGGAAGTTTAGGGTTCTTGGAGATGAAATTTACGACATCCAGCCGAAAACCGTCTATACCTTTGTCCAGCCACCAGTTCATTATTTCATAAAGCTCTTTCCTGACTTCGGGGTTATCCCAGTTAAGGTCAGGCTGTTTTCGGGAAAACAGGTGGAGGTAATACTCCCGGGTAAGGTCGTCGAATTTCCAGGCCGACCCACCGAAAACGGAATCCCAGTTGTTTGGTGGTTCTTTTTCATTCCCACTTCGCCAAAAGTAGTAGTCTCTGTATTTGTTGTCCCTGGATTTTCTCGATTTACGAAACCAGCGATGCTCGTCGGAAGTATGGTTTGGTATGAAATCCATAACTAGCTTTATTCCCCGCTCGTGAAGATCCTCGAGTAAAGCCTCCCAGTCTCCCATGTCACCAAACTCGTCCATAATTTTCCGGTAGTTCCTGACATCGTAGCCGTTGTCGTCGTTTGGGGAGTCGTATACTGGATTTAGCCAGACTAGATCTATTCCCAGGTATTCCAGGTAGTCGATCTTTTCCCTGATACCCGGCAGGTCACCTATACCATCCCCGTTTGAATCGTTGAAACTTCTGGGATAAATCTGATAGACAACAGCTTTTTTCCACCATTCTTTGTTCATGAAACTCCTCCAGATTTAAGTTCTATTCATAGAAAACTTTAAGCGTGGTGATCTCAAATGGAGTTAATTCGAGCTGCAGGGTGTCGTTCTGGAGCTCGAGTTTTGATTTCTCGTCTTCTACAAGATTTGTTTCCAGTATTTTATCTACACCAAACCCAAAGGTGACTCCGGTAGAAACGGTCCGCCCCCAGGCCTCGTAGATCCGTATTATGAGTGCTTTTTCTCCGTTTTCTTCGGATTTTTTTACCGCCTCCACAATTACGCCGTCTTCTTCAATAGTCACTAACGAGTCAAATCCAGTTACAGGCTCCCCGTAAGTGGTTACCGCTTCCGTGTTCAACTCGTAGGCCTGCTTTATCACACCGGCATCCCGAAAGTCACCCTCATGTGGCAAGAGAGAATAAATAAAATCGTGAGAACCCATGTCAGCTTCGGGGTCGGGCGAGCTGGGACCCCTTAGCAAGCTCAACCCGATATTGGTTTCGTCTACGTTTACGCCGTATTTGCTATCGTTTAGTAAAGCAGCACCAAAACCGTATTCGGATACGTCAACCCATTTCTGGTGAGGTACTTCAAAACGTGCCCGATCCCAGCTGGTATTTGAGTGAGTGGGTCGGTTATAGTGTCCGTATTGTATTTCAAAAGTAGCCTCTCTCGAACTAACCGCTATCGGAAAGTGTGTTTTCAGAAGAGTATCTTTCTCATGCCAGTCCACTCGTGTTTCAAGGTCAATTCTCTTGCTGTCAGAATAAATAACTATATCCTGAACGAGCTTCGAATTACCGAATTCTCTCTCCTGTCTTAATATACCCCTTAACGGTCCGCTTTCGATCACGTATGTCTTTTGAGGCGCGGGAAGGCGGTTGCTTACATCATAAATATCTCCTTCTAGTTCCCAGGCGTCAAATTCGGTCGGAAGATCCCTATATGCAATTAGCTCATTGCCCGGTCCGTCAAACACTTCTCTCTCTTCTTTCTTGTCTTCGAGGGTGGATATTGATCCATCTTTACTGAGGACTATTTTTATCTTTGAGTTTTCCATATCCCGTTCCGTTACTGTAATGTCGTTTCGGTAATTAGAACATTCGGGTTCAATCTTAAAGGTCTTCCCGCCGAGGGAGGGTAGTTTGGTTGCATTGAAAACGATTTTTTCCTCATCTCTTCCAGATCTCTGGATAGGTAACCTATTTCCGTCCGGGTCCACGGCGGAAATCTCGTCGCTCTCGATATTTGGAGCCTCTGCTTCAACCAGACGATCCGTTACCCAGGATAGGGAATTAAACACGAAAAGTTTTTCCTTGCTGTCGGAGTGTTCGACTATATCTTTGCTCGCTTCTGAAATTATTTTCCGGGTTGAGTCCAGTGCTTTTCCGTAGTCCCTATCTGCGTCTTCGTAAACCTCCCTAATTGAAGAACCGGGAAGAATGTCGTGAAATTGGTTGAAAAGAAGCGTCTTCCAGGCGCCATCAAGTGCATCCTTTGGATATTGAAAGCTGTTACCCCCCAGAAGCGCCGTCGAAGACAGTATTTCGGCTTCCCTCAGGGCAAATTCTAGCTTACGATTATTTCTTTTTTTGTCACCATGAGTTGTAAACGTGCCGCGGTGCCTTTCCAGATAGAGCTCGCCAATCCATTTTTCTAGCTTTTCGCTATTCTTCTCGAGACCTTTAAAGAAGTTCTTGAGCTGGCCAAATTCAAGATCGGGCAGGGCTTCAATGTCGTTTATGGCCTCAACCTGTTCTACCATGTCCCTGTTTGGTCCTCCACCTCCGTCTCCCCAGCCAATAAGGTAAGCAGCTCTATTCAACTCGCCTTTTTCCCTGAAATTTTTTGCTGATTTTACAACTTCGTCCACGGGTTCTTGGAAAGTCATGCCATTGTACGTATCTGCGGGAGGGAAGTGAGCGATCAACTGTGAGCCGTCTATGCCCTCCCAGACGAAAGTGTGATGGGGAAAATCGTTAACTTCGCTCCAGCTCATCTTTTGGGTAAAGAAATAGGGACAATTTGCGGATCGTGCTATACCTGGAAGAGAGGCGGAATAACCAAAAACGTCGGGAATAAACGTAATTTTTGGGTCGATTCCAAACTCCTTTCGAAAGTAACGTTTCCCGTATAGATACTGTCGGGCGAGTGCTTCTCCTCCACTGATGTTTACGTCGCTTTCTATCCAGGTTCCCCCCACCGGTTCCCAGTCCCTGGAATCGACTTTTTTCTTTATCCTATCAAATAGTTTGGGGAAGCGGTTTTTTACGAATTCATAAATATGGGGCTGAGACTGGAGAAACCGAAAGTCGGGGTATTCTTCCATTAACTTCAGGGCGTTGGAGAACGTCCTGCCGCTCTTTCTCACCGTCTCGCTCCAGGGCCATAGCCACGCTGCGTCAATATGTGCGTGTCCAGTTGTAATGAGCTTCAGGTCAGAAAATTCCGATTCGAGGTCTTTTAGATCCTCGATAATTCTCATCGCATCTTTTGATCCTTCTGTTATACGGTTTTCAGAATCTTCTCCGAAAGGGAAAGAGTGACTTGCTTCGGTTAATTTGTTTAGTATCTTTTTTCTGAGGGGAGAGTCTTCGGGCAGCTGCTTTCTCAGATCGTTGAAACTTTTAAAATCAAAATACAGCTTTCTGACCTCTTTCCTTGTTTCTACCAGTTCGGCCTTTTCCAGGATGAATTCGTCAACGTCTAATCCACCCCAGAGCAAAGTCGTGCCAACCTCTACCATCAGGTCAAACCGTCCGTTTTGTTGAGGTACATTCTCAAGCTTCAGAAATTCGTGTCCGTGGTCGAAGGACTGAATAGGGTTTCTCTTTGCATAACACTGGGCTTCGACAGCCGGTCTATCTGCTATCGGACTCATCTCGGAACTCGAAGTAGCTTGGGCTCGAAAGCGCAGTGACGAGGTGCCCAGAGAGAACCCTTCAGGTAGCTTAAAGGAAAGTCTGAACCAGGCGTTATTTCCCAGGGATAGCTCCGGGGGAATATTTTCGGCATTATTGATGTCCACTTTTTCACTTAATGTTGATCGATCCACCTTTTCTCTATCCCTTTTCCAGGTAAAACCGGGTTCGCAGGGACTAAAATTCCTCTTTCTCGCTTCTTCCGGCTTCAAAAAGTCCCGGGTCAGGTGACAGGAAATATTTTCAACGAGTCTCGATTGGCCAACTGTCATTTCCTGCAATTTCTTTTCTGTATAGTTGACTCTTTTACTTTTTGTAATTTCCATAGATCCTCCTTCCGGCTCTTAGGGTTAGACGTTGAGTGTAGGAAATTTCCGATTGCATGTCTACATTTTAGCCCTCTTCTCCGCAAAAAATTTCCCGTGACAGCTGCGGTTGGTTTAGATGACAGTAGTTGACGGTTATTAAAACTATCCACGCAGGTACAAGTATAAGAATTACCGGAGAATAGATTTCTATAACAACAAGTGCGGTAGCAGAGAATCCCGGCAGATAAGTTAATGTCGCGGTTCTCGTCGAGTTAGACCAGGAAGTCTTAAAGGAATCTCTGATAGCGGCAACAGGCCCCGCGTTCCCGACCAGAACGCTTGGCAAAAGGTAAAGAAAGAAGAATGGATATACTGCCAGAGGTACGAACAGGAAGAAGCTGTAAAAGTTCAAGAACAGGTATAATAGGACTAGCCAGGGAACAATCGCTATCAGGGTAGAGAGTAGAAGAACGGGTAGCTTTCCCAGGGTGTATTTCCAGTTTTCGATTAGCCCAAACTCCACGTTGTGTAAAGATCCCCAGCTGTCAACGGCAACGCTCGACGAACAGAATAGCGCAAGTAGCCCAAGTAAAAATCCGTAGGTTACTTTAACAGTGCTACCCTGCGGAAACGCGTAAATGCCACCGGTAAGAGAAAACCCGAAGAAAACTAAGAAGGGTAGTGTGAGCCGGAAAAAGTTTTTACCGTAAATCGTGGCGGTCTCTTTTAACTCGTCCATTGTAGAAAAAATTTTTTCCGTCGGTGTTTGCGAGGAGAGTATCAATCAACACCACCTAGCTGGAGACCGATCTGCAGGTACTTTTGTCCGTATATCAGCACCAGCAAAGTGGGTATGAGAAGCAATATCGATCCAGCTGCCATATAATCGTAGTTAATTGTATACTGGCCTGCGAAGACAGCTCTATTGAGAGCTGCGGTAAAGAGCATTTTTGGTTCCGACCTTATGAATGTCGTCGCAAATACGTATTCCGCCCAGGAAAACCGGAAACCAAATATAAACGCCGCGATTATTGCGGGTTTTGAGAGGGGGATAAAAATTTTATAATAGCGCCTTATCGGTCCTGCCCCGTCTATAATTGCCGACTCTACTATTGCTTCCTTGACAGTGTCGAAGTAGTTCAAAAACAGAAATATGTTTAACGGTAAAACGAGAATCTGATAGAGGAATATCATCCCGAGCCTGTTATTTAACATTCTCATTTCGGCAAACAACGAGTAAAGAGGTACGATATTGAGCTGGGGCGGAAGGAGGAAAGTAAGGATTACGCCTAAAAATATGAACTTTTTTCCCCTGAATTCCAGTTTGGAGAAAGCGTACCCCGCCATAGAAGAAATCAGCACTGAAATGAAGCCCACTGAAAGTCCAACGAATACGGAGTTTAAAATGCTAATAAGGACCCCAGATTCAGTTAACAATCCCACGTAATGGGAAATGGTCGGACTGGTAGGGAACGGTTTCGGCGGGAAACTGATCTTCTGCTGGAGGGAAAGACTTGTTACCCAGTAAATTGGGAGCAAGGAAAAAACGGAATAAGCTATTAGTAAAATTATTCTGGTTGCTTTTTCAGACATATCGATTCACCTTAAACCAGCTCTACGTTGGCTACTTTGACGTAGAGATAAATTAATATTAGGTTTATAAACACTGAGAAAACGGTCACGGTTGCTCCGTACGAGAAATTCCCCGAGTCAAACGCGGCAAGGTATCCGTGGAGCGGGAAAACTCGCGTAGCATTTAGCGGTCCTCCTCCGGTCATTGCCAGAATCAAGCCAAACATGTTGATCGTCCAAACTGTTATCAGTATAAGGTTGATTAGGATAAATGGAAGAATTATTGGAAGCGCTACTCTCGTAAAGAAAATCCATTCACTTGCTCCGTCTACTTTCGAAGCTTCGATCAACTGCGGTGAGATCGAGGTCATTCCAGAGCCCATGAGAAGTATGGTGAATGGAGTTCCCCACCAGGTATTGGCAAGCACTATTGAAATCATTGCCGTCGTCGAACCTCCGAAAAAGTCGACCCTTCCAAATCCCAGGCTGGTAATCACCATATTAAACAAACCTATATCCTTGCTTAGCAGAAGTTGCCACCCGAAGGCGGCTATCAGCACCGAACAGAGCCAGGGTAGAATAACGATAGGACGGAAAAACCTCTCGACCTTCGGTACAGCCCGATAGAGGAGATAGGAAATGGCGGTTCCGATAATCATCTGAAGGCCGATGCTCGTGAAGGCAAAAATTGCAGTGTTTGTAAGTGAGGTTATAGTTCTGGTGTCGGTAAGTACGGTTTGAAAATTCTGTAACCCGACGAAATCCCAGTCAGTAAGGAAATTCATCAAGGTCACGTCGTGAAGCACAAGGTTTATATTCCAACCCCAGGAGAAAAACTGGAGAAAGAAAAGGACTCCGATCGCCGGCAGAAGAAACAACGCTGGAATCAAGAAACTATACCTTCGCATATTATCACATCTTCCTTTTATATAAATCCACGGAAGGGGTCTGATAATCCCCTTCCGTGGATTGACTTACCATCCTGGAGGAGATTAGTCTTCCATAAGTTGATTGACCTTCTTCTCAGCCGTCGCTAGAGCCTTCTCGGCTGTTGCTTTACCCATGACGACCTTTTGGGTGGCGTCCCAAAGTTCCTTCTGTATCTCCGGGTATTCAGGGAAGAATGGCCTCCAGACTCCGCCGGCGACACCTTCTCTGAATCTATCGAACCACTCCTTCGGCAGCGTTTCTCCAATCATCCTCTCTTTATAAGTAGGGGATTCCCAGATCCAATCGGTTGTCGGAAATTCTCCCTGGTAAGCCGTCATTTCCGCGTAAGCTTCTCGGTCTTCAAAAACTTCCATCAGTACCTCAAACGCTACGTCTGGATGTTTGGCCGTTTCGGGGATTGTCCAGAGCCAGCCTCCGGTAAGAACCCTCATGTCGTGACCCTCGAATACAGTTGTTGGGATTACGCCTATCTTTTCCTTGATCTCCTGAACGGATAAGTCCGGGTACTTGCTGTGTATTGCCCCTATATCCCAGCTTCCTTCGTAGGTCATTGCGTAATTTCTATCGAGGAAGTTGGCAAGCATCCACTGCCAGGACCTCTGCATCGTTGCTCCAGACTCTTTCAACTTTTTGACATAATTAAGTGATCTGTAACCGGCTTCGTTGTTAAATCCGGCAACCCATTCGCCGTCTTCGTTTTGTTCTAAGATCTTGCCACCGAGCTGGTATAACCAGCCGTACCATTGATCGACTACCCACTTGCCGTTGAAGGGATATTCGAGACCACCGGCCATGCCGAAGTCCTCTTTTGCCGTTTCCGTGATGTCAGGTAGTGCTTCAAGCATACCTTCGCAGGTCATGATGTCTTCCATGGTGTATCCTGCTTCGTGAAGGACGTCCTTCCAGACCCAGATGGCTCTCGTATCTGTGGACCGCCAGAGCCCGTAGTAAGTGCCCTTGTAGCTGGATCCTTTCTTAAAGACGTCGTACATGCCAAGATCGTTTGCCCATTTTTCGTACTGGTCGGAGTATTTGTCGGAGAGGTAACCGCTCGCGGCAACTTTTCCTAACCATATGTCGTCCATTTCTACGTAGTCAAACGTTGATTGGGACGTAACAGCCAGCATTATCGACTTCAGCATGTCGCCGTAAGGGTATACTTCACCTTTCAGCTTGATGTCGACGCCGGGATGCTCGGTTTCGTATTTAATTGCGGGGAAGTGATAGTATACGTAGTCTTCGACCTCCCCCTTCATTTTTTCTCCCTCTAACGGTCCGATATAGGGTGCTCTCTCGATACCAGCACTCTGAACGGTCATCACTTTCTGTTCGATGACTTCTTCCTGGTCTTCGTGACTGTCGGAAAACCCGATCGCCGCCAGACCGATAACTAAGGAAAGGACAAGAACGAATGAAATTATCTTTTTCATAAAAATATGTACCTCCTGTTAAAAATAGAAGATAGTTGATAAATAATTAGTCACTGGCTGAAAAAGTTTTACCACCCCCTGGTGGATTTTCGGATTTTTTGCAGCCACAGGACTCCCTTATTCTGAGGTCCGCGGGAACTATCAACTGGGGCTCTTCCTCTTCTCCTTTAATTATCCTTATTAACTTTTTTGCCGAGAGGTATCCCAGTTTTTCGGTGTTCAAATCCACAGTAGTCAGGGGTGAAGAAAGATGCTTTGATAACTCCGATTCTCCGACGACTACGAGCGCTACATCTCCGGGTACAGTAATATCGAGTTCCCTGAGGGCCCTAAGTGCACCGACCGCCTGGACTTCAACCGAAACGAACATAGCCGAAAATTCGTACTCGGGCGCTTTCTCCAGTACTTTTTCGTAAGACGATTGCTCGTTTAGATCAGATTCCCAGACGAGATCCTCATCGAAAAATATCCCCTGGTTTTCCAGTGCGGACCTGTGCCCCATTAATCTGTTCCGTGAAACGGTGAATTTTTCCGGTCCGGATAACATTGCAATCTTTTCGTGGCCATGGTCAAGAAGGTGCTCAGTAGCCATTCGACCGACGTCAATATTGTCGTTGTCGACGTACGGCAGGTTCTCCACGGGGTCACCGAGAAATACAGTCGAGTATTTATATTCCTTAAGGATGTCAAGGTAGGGCATGCTGGTCGTGGGATGAGTAATAACCGATCCGCTGACGCTATTCGTCCGAGCGGCATACTTAATACGCTCTATCGCCTCATCCTCCGATTCTACAATCTGAAGGGATAGAGTCATCCCCATTTCTCCGGCAGCTCTATGCATGCCAGATATCATCTTCTGGAAGAATTCCGTGGAGGAAAATACGCTCGTGAGCTCTATAGGAATGAGCAGCCCGATAGTCTCGGATTGACCTGTCGCGAGGCTTTTCGCAGCAGAGTGTGGGTGATAGTCTAATTCCCTTGCAGCCTTTAACACGTCTTTTTTTGTTTCCGGACTGACGTGCGGCTTGTCGTTGAGTGCGAGTGAGACAGTAGATGGTGCTACTCCTGCTTTTTCAGCAACGTCTGCAATAGTCACCTTGCCAGACATATTTTTGTAGGGTCACCCCTGATAGATTCGAAGCGATTTTAGTTTATCAAGAATAAAAACATTTGTCAAGTTACATGAGGCTTAGATACAAATACCCTGCATTGTCTGTAGATACGGAGTTATAGGTTGGTTGTGTTTGATATCTAATTTTCGTCAAATATTAATTATTTAGAATAATTATAAATTGTCGTATATATTCGAAGCCCTTTGAAATATTTTATGATAAAAATCACGGAAATAGAATGCATAAAGGGAAAGAGATGTCTGCGCTGGTAGCCTTTATTCAAATCTCAACTGTTTTTACCAAAACTTGCCGAGAAAACCCCGCAGCTTGCTGTAGAGATGAATCGGCTGGTTTACCTCCAGTATTCACTTGAGATATGATGTTTGGTCAAGTTATCGTAAGCTTAACCTATTTGGGTTAAGTTGACCTGATATTAGTAGGACTTTGTTAACCAAGTCAGTCTCCTCAAATGAGTGCTGGGTCAATTCCCGGTTGTTAAGCTAAACGTCCTGTTGTTAAAGTGTTTTTTCAAGTCCCGTTCCTTGGGGCGGGGCTCTTGACTGCTGAGTTTTAAAGGTTAAACCAGTTGCCGGTTAAGGAGGATGTGGCAGTTAATCGGGCCAAACAAATAATTTTTCCCGATGAAGAAAGAACAAAACCGAAACCAAGAAGATTATTCAGGCCAGAGAGCTTCCATCTCCCGTTCCTTCACCATATTTTTCATTTCATCATCTGCAGGCCTACCCTCGTACCGACTTGCGGCGTCGAGAACTTTGGGCAGGAGGTGGATATCTCCTACTGTGTTTAAAAACAGGTCCGAGTTACCAAGTACCCAGCTAACTGCTCGATCGACGTATTTTTGG